>JAUVJO010000091.1 GCA_030592345.1 Deltaproteobacteria bacterium | reverse complement strand
TACGCCGACGACCGATAACGCGGTGAAATTTAATATGTGGAAATCTATAGCTGGTTATTGCAAGCCTGAGCAACACAGCTATTGGTGTTCATGGCCAGCGAAAAATCGTTATTTGTGGCCTTTCGAGTTATAATCAAAAAGCCGAGAAAATGGGGAATCCTGAAGATTCTGTAGATCCTGTCCAAAAAGATAACAGTGGATATCGGTCCCGAAACATTTGAGAAAAAGGCCAGGGAAATGGGCTTTTCAAGGATTGCCGGTATTGACGAGGCTGGAAGGGGCCCGCTGGCAGGTCCGGTCGTGGCTGCTGCTGTCGTCCTTCCGGAGAAGGCAAACCTTGATCAGCTTGATGATTCCAAACGATTGAGCCCGGCAAGGCGAGAAGAGCTTTTTGGGGCTATCTATGAACAGGCTATCTCAATCGGGATTGGACTTATCGATCCTATTGAAATCGACCGAATCAATATCCTTCAGGCCGCACTCCTTTCCATGCGCACGGCAGTGGTCAATCTTCGGCCAGTGCCTGATTACTTGCTTGTTGACGGTACGTTTCCCATCGCATCTACATTGCCCCAAGAAGTCGTAAAACACGGCGACAGACGGTGTATGTCCATTGCCGCGGCATCGATCATAGCCAAAGTAACTCGAGATCGACTCATGAGGCTTTACGACGAGGAATTCCCGGGGTTCGGCTTTGGCCAGCACAAAGGGTACGGCACAAAAGCACACCGCGATGCCATTCGTACCTTCGGCTGTTGCCCGATTCACCGAAAAACCTTCCGTGGGGTCAAGGAATTTGTATAGTATTTCGGAGTGCGGAATGCGGAGTGCGGTGATGTTTGGAGATCGGATGAGCCAACGACAAGAGAGCGGAAACGACAATCGCCGCCATACGGGGACTCGTGGCGAGTCTCTTGCTGCAAGAGTTTTGAAGAAAAATGGATATAAGATCATAGAGCAAAACTATCGCTCCAAGTTAGGAGAAATCGACATCATTGCCAGGGATGGTGGTGTGCTCGCGTTTGTGGAGGTCAAGGCCCGCCGCACAGATCGGTTTGGAGATCCAAAGTGGGCTGTCACACGTCAGAAACAGCGCAAAATATCCATGGTTGCTCTTGATTACCTGAAACGTACGGGACAAATTGAAAAAAAGGCCCGTTTTGATGTCGTGGCCATCCGCTTGCTACCAGGCCAACCAAATGTTGAGATTATCAGGAATGCCTTTGAGCTTGCCTACTGATAAACCAGGTCAAGCCCCTTCGCCGTCTTTCGGGACCCTTTTTGTAATAGCCACTCCCATTGGCCACATGGAAGACATCACCCTGCGAGCCATCCGCACCCTCAAGGAAGTTGACCTGATTGCCGCAGAAGACACCCGGCAGACCAAAAAACTTCTCACACGCTATGAGATCGTTACGCCCATTGTATCCTACCATGAGTACAACAAGGAAAAACGAACACCTGAGCTGCTGGCAAAACTAAAGTGCGGGGCCTCCATTGCCCTTGTCACTGATGCGGGCACTCCCTCCATATCGGATCCTGGTTACTATGTGGTTCGTGGAGCTATCTCAGAGGCTATTCCTGTGGTGCCGATTCCCGGGGCTTCAGCCATGATTGCCGCATTGAGCGCCTCGGGCCTTCCAACCGATAGCTTCATTTTCATCGGGTTTGTCACCAGGAAAGCCGGCAAACGCAAACAATTGCTGGACGAATTGAAACAAGAACCCCGCACCTTGGTTTTCTACGAATCCCCCAAAAGACTCCTTGGTTTGATGCAGGAAATCCTTAGTCTAATGGGAGACCGGCAGGCTGTAATAGCACGTGAAATGACGAAACTTCACGAAGAGATTCTCAGAGGATCATTGAACTGCCTGGTGAAAGAAGTGTCAGGCAGGTACCTGCTCAAGGGTGAGTGCACATTGCTGGTGGCAGGATACGAAAAGGGAAGAGAATTTGACCGTGAATCCCTCCAAAACCACCTCAGGGGCCTGCTCCAAAAGAAGGATCGCTCACTGTCGGACCTGGCAAGAGACGTGGCCAGAGAACACGGCCTATCCAAAAAGGTCGTTTACGATGAGGCCCTAAAGCTCGAAAAAGGTGCGTAATCCGTCACCATACCATCCGTCACCATACCATCAGTCACCATACCATCAGTTTATCCACAATTTTGTTGACCCAACGCTAAGTTTGATATAATTGCATGTAATTGAGATTTCGCTAAAAGTGGCGTACCTATGGAGGAGATAGTATGCCTATATATGAGTTTTATTGCCAGGACTGCAATACCATATTCAACTTTTTCTCAAGGTCTGTGAACACCACCAAACGGCCTTTCTGCCCGAAGTGCAAGCAGAAAAAGCTGAAAAGGCAGATGTCTACCTTTTCGAGACTCAAAGGAGCAAAAGAGGAAAACGATCTGGATGATTTGCCTATAGATGAGGCCAAGATGGAAAAGGCGATGGGCATGTTGGCCCAAGAGGCCGAGGGAGTCAACGAGGATGATCCCCGCCAGGCTGCCAACTTAATGCGTAAATTTACGGATGCAACAGGCGTTAGCCTCGGCCCTGGCATGGAGGAGGCCCTGAAACGGATGGAGGCAGGTGAAGATCCTGAGCAGATCGAAGCCGAAATGGGCGATCTCATCGAGGAAGAGGAGCCCTTCATGTTCGATAAGAAAAAAGGATTGAGGGTTAAGCAGGCCAGGCCTTATCGCGATGAAACACTTTACGAGCTTTGAAAACGTCAGGGCGACCGATCTTGGTTGGGTCTGTTTGTCCACACACATTTATTTTCACTGAACGGATAAGGTGTTGCTATGCCCACAGAACAAGTCATCTTGAACTGCCCGGATGTTGACCGAATTTTGAGCCGGATAGCGCACCATATCCTGGAAAAGCATAGAGGGGCAGAGAATCTGGTACTCATCGGCATCAGAACCGGAGGGGTGTTTTTGGCAAATCGCATAAGGGAAAAAATCCTCTCTATTGAGGGTATCGACATCCCTAGAGGTGACCTTGATATTACCCTTTATAGGGACGACTGGACCCGTATTGGTCACCAACCGATTGTGCAAAAGACGGTTTTGCCTTTTTCTTTGGATGGAAAGCAGGTGATCCTGGTGGATGATGTCCTATTTACGGGTCGTACGGTCCGCGCAGCCATGGATGCGCTGATCGATTTTGGCCGACCGGATCGGATAGAGCTGGCTGTTCTCGTGGACCGAGGTCACCGTGAGCTGCCGATTGATGCCAACTACATCGGCAAACAGATTGAAACGGTCCATGACACCATGGTAAACGTCTACCTCAAGGAAAGCGCAGGACGTGACGAAGTGGTAATCACGGGAAAATGACATGCGTTGTTTGGGGAAGCCGCGTGATGCTAATTTTTTCCTTTTTCGATTGACAAACTCGTGGTTTTCATATATGCATTTCTTTGTTTTCGTTTCCGTACGGCATTAGCGTTTCAAACAAATAATAGTGAACATTAACTTAAAGAAAGGAGGGCTGTGGTATGCCAACAGCGGAATTTGGAGGAAAAACCTTTACTGTAGATGAGGACGGTTTTATTGATTCCTTTGAAAATTGGTGCCCGGAATGGGTTCAATGGGTAAAGGGTGTTGAAGGTATCGAGGAATTGAATGACGAGCATTGGAAATGCGTCAACTTCTTGCAGGATTATTACAAGAAGAACGGCATCGCTCCTATGGTTCGGATCTTTTCAAAGGTAACCGGTTACAAGCTTAAACACATCTACGAGCTTTTTCCCTCTGGTCCAGGAAAAGGCGCATGTAAGATGGCAGGTCTTCCCAAGCCAACCGGCTGCGTCTAAGGGGGCATTTCATCTTTACAAGACAATTTGGACGTCCAAAAAAAAGAGGCTTTATGCACCGACAAGGCCTCTTTTTTTTTGAGGTGGCGCGTTGACGAGAACCCTTACGATCAAAACTGGTTCCAAAACCGAACTTATAGACATCACTCACGATATAGAAGAAGTGATCCAATCAGAAGGAGTTGACGATGGGGTATGCGTTGTCTTTGTGCCGCACACGACAGCGGCCGTAACAATCAACGAGCATGCCGACCCGAGCGTCAAGACAGACATCGTCATGGTTCTGAATAAGATTGTTCCCTGGAAGGAAGCGTACCGTCATCTGGAGGGGAATTCACCTGCCCACATCAAGGCGAGCATTATTGGGCCTTCGGAGATTATGGTTGTGGAAGGAGGACGGCTAAAGCTGGGGACGTGGCAAGGGGTCTTCTTTTGCGAGTTTGATGGTCCCCGCACGAGAAGGGTTCATGTCCGGCTGGTCTGATTACGCGACTCACGTATTCCACTTGCGGATCGAATGGGCGTTTTTGTTGTAGAATGTGATCAGTCGGCTGCCAACAACGATGGATTCGAGTTTGCCGGTTTGGCCCTGGAACTGCGGGTCGAAAGAGAGTCGTTGATAAGAAAGATCAAATAAGGTCAAAGATTTCCTTGACATTAAAGAAAATAATATGATAAAATTAAGTGTTAGTCAGATTTGAGCCTGACCCAGGACGGGTGAGGCAAGGTGTTGGTTTGGGATACGAGTTTTGCGAAGTAGAATAAAATGCCATCAAGGTCTAGGGACCTTGTTGGCTTTTTTTTTCTGCCAGATTCATATCCCGGCTATATTATGTAAGAAAGGAGGGATATGGTCGTGGCAGAAGGAACAGTAAAGTGGTTCAACGAGAAAAAAGGCTACGGGTTTATTAGCATGGACGAAGGCCAGGATGTCTTTGTTCACTATAGCTCAATTCTCGGAACTGGTTTCAAGTCTTTGTACGAAGGGCAGCGAGTCCGATTTGAGGTCGAGCAAGGCCAAAAAGGACCGCAGGCAGTACAGGTTGAAACCTTATAGGTGAGATGGTGATGGGCTGTTGCCCTTGAGCCAATATGTGAGGCTTGCCTCCACCTAACGGATCTAGGCGAACGTGGCAACACGCCGATAAGTTGCGAAATCCAGCTAGAAACCCTGTCATCCTCGATGACGGGGTTTCTTGATTTATAGGCGTTCAGGCGTTCAGGGATCTGGGTTTAGGGGTTGTGGGTTCACCTCACAAATTTGAACCGTTATTCGTCAGGTCTTAAGAAAAAACGGATGAGTATATACCTCGAAAGGCCACAAATGACACTTTTTCGCAGGCCATGAACATCAATAGCCGCGTTGCTCAGGCTTGCAATAGCCAGCTATTCCGCGCCTTGCTCTTGATGCTCATGACTCACCGAGAAAAGCGCAATTTGTGACCTTCCGAGGTATAACACGATTTGAGAATATTGAGGCCGGGCAGTTGGCCCTGGAGTACTCGCAAGGTCAACGAAAGAAAGGTAACCCTGAATCCCGCTTTCAGCGGTGAACTCTGAACTTGTGAACGCTTACACCGAAGACATGTCAGATAACCCATTTCCGTTCACTCGCTGTTGGATGATAGCATGATAAAGGCCAATCACAGGATGCCTGCACCTAATGAGGTGCCTCGAACAGATTGTATTCGCTGTGGGACCTGTTGCAAGAAAGGGGGGCCCACGCTACACGCGGAAGACACTCCCCTTTTTGAAAAAGGGATTTTGGAAAAACAGCATGTCTATACCTTGAGAAAGGGTGAAGTCGTTCGAAACATTGATGAAACCCTGGTGGTCCTTGAACAAGAAATCATCAAGATCAAAGGGCAGGCTGAGGCCTGGACATGTATGTTTTACAATGACGACCAAAGGAGGTGCACAATATATGACCACAGGCCAGTCGAGTGCCGTGCTCTGAAATGCTGGGACATACGGGAATTCAAAGAAGTTATTGCAAGGCCACGTATTCAAAGAAGTGACCTTATCAACTCAAATGACGGCATTCTCAGGCTCATCGACGCACATGAACAAAGGTGCGCATATAAAACCTTGGAATTGGCCGTAAAGGGATTGGAAGGACCGGATTCCGAGAAAGCAGTGGAAAAGATTCTTGATCTTTTACAGTATGACCATTACATGAGGCCCTTGTTGATGGAGAAACTCGACTTGCCTTACCATACCATCGACTTTTTTTTCGGCAGACCCCTAACCACTACGATTCGAATGTTTGGGCTTTGCGTTAAGGAAGAAGGCGATAGCTTCATTCTGCTCCCAGAGGTATCTCATCCCGCCGGAGCCTGACCAATCACCAAAACAAGAGAGCAGATAAGTTCAACTCGTTGCGATCCCTACAATCGTTGTGGAGAGGATTCCCTTTTCTTTAGTATTTTTTTCAACTTTCTTTTGTAAAGCTCCCGTTTGAGCTTGCTTATGTGGTGAATGAAGAGAATTCCGTTAAGATGATCGATCTCATGTTGGAGTACAATGGCAGGTAGCCCTTCCTTTGTGAGGGTGATCGGAATTCCCTCCCTGTCCAGGCCCCGCACGGTCACCTGCTTTGAACGCTTTATATCGGCGCTATAGTCAATAACGCTCAGACACCCCTCTTCGCTTACGATAACCCCATCTGCTTCAATGACCTCCGGATTAATCACGACCACAAGGTCCTTTGGCTCGTCTTTGGCTGAGGTATCGAGTATGATAACCCTAGATGGTTCTCCTATTTGGTTGCTTGCCAGTCCGATGCCTGGTGCACTGTACATCGTTTCAGCCATATCATTGATTAACCGCTGGATTTTCCCGTCGATATTTGTGACAGGCTCGGCTCGCTCACGCAGGACCGTATCAGGGTAGGTCACTATTTTCCTTACAGCCATCCTTGTGACGCCTCCCGTTAAACCATTTCGTAACTGTTCAATGTTTCAAGGGTTCAGGTCAATCCGCCAAGCGTGTTCACTGGTCCCAAACAAGTTTTACAGTCTTTTCAATAGCCTGTCGTGAATATTATCAAAGGCACCGTTGGACATGATCAGGATCACATCATCAGGCCTGGCAATGATAATGAGTTGCTCGATAATGGCATCGGTATCAGGAAAGTAAAAGGCATCTTTTCCGCGGGCTATAAGATCCTGGGCCAACTGCTCTGACGAAAACCTCTCCTCAACAGGGATCTTGTCCAGCATTGGGGGCTTTCTAATAAAAACCATGTCTGCCATATCAAAAGACTCAGGATATCTATCTTGAAAAACCTTTCGCCGGCTTGAGTTTGTTCGTGGTTCAAATACAGCTAAAATCCTTTTGTTTTGATAAAAAGAACGCGCTGCAGCAATGGTTTCGCTGACTTCTGTGGGATGGTGGGCAAAGTCATCCATTACAATAATGCCACGCTTGACGCCCCGGACTTCCTGGCGACGTTTGATGCCCTCAAAAGTCTCCAGGGCCTGGGAGATGAGATCTGGTGTTATCCCAATATCATCAGCCACGGCAATGACCGCCAGGACATTTAAGAGATTATGGCGACCCATAAGTGGCACCTTAAAAGCGCCAAACGGCTTTCCACGTCTAGTGACTCCAAAATGTGTCCAGGGTGGATCAAAGCGCACGTTTTCAAGCCGCCAGGGCAACTTTTCCCCAAAACCGTACAGTGCGGGCCAGCAACTGGCCTGGCCTACGAGATTTCTTACAATAGGATCGCCACCGTAGCCGACCAGTAGGGCTTCGTGCGGCATGGCTGCCACAAAGTCTGAAAAGGCCTTTTTCACATCGGACAAATCCTGGTAGATGTCGGCATGGTCAAATTCAATGCTGGTGAGAATGGCCCGGGATGGCATGTAGTGGAGGAATTTTGGCCCCTTATCAAAGAACGCTGTGTCATATTCGTCTCCTTCCACGACAAAGTAAGGGCCAGCGCCAACATTATAATTACGACCAAGGTTTTTCAGTATTCCTCCCACCATGAAACCGGGATTAAGGCCTGCCAGGGCCAAGACCCAGGACAGAAGCGCTGAGGTGGTAGTCTTTCCATGGGTACCTGTCACGACCAGCGCACCTTTGCCGTGGATAAAAAACCGATTCAGGGCCTGGGGTAAGGAGCAATACGGAAGGCCAAGGTCCAACATTGCCGCTACTTCAGGGTTTTCCCTTGAGACTGCGTTGCCAACGACCACGAGATCAGGCCCATAAGAAAGGTTTTCAGGTTTAAATCCTTCTGACACCCGGATGCCAGCTTCTGAAAGCATGTTATCCATGGGCGGATAGACGTGTTGATCCGAGCCGGTCACTTCAAATCCGGCCTCTTCAAGCATCGCTGCCAGGGCCCCCATTCCTGTGCCGCAGATTGCGATGAGATGAACGCTCTTTACGTTTTCGGGTATCCGGTTGTTTTTCAGCTCATTCATTTTCAAGGAAAGCCCACCTTGCAGCTTCCACTCAGTCAGGTCATGATCTGCATCTTGGGAAAGACATAAAAATGGACAATGGTCCAGGCTGCCGTGATAATAATGATGATCAATGGAATCTTTTTTGCGCTGAACACAAATCTTATTACGGTATCGGTCTTTTTCTCAAGTGAAGGTTTTCCTGTGAAAGCGACCAAGTAGGCTCCAAACACGATCAATGGCGTCAGCCCAAAGGTTAATGGGCGCCATTGCCATACTTGCGTCCTCAAAATATTGACAGCCATCCAGGTCACGGAAAGTCCAGCCCATACCTCAAGAGCGAGCCAGCTCTGTTTTTTGCAAAACCGCTGTCGCTTTCGGGCATGGTACAAAAGGGCACCGTAGAATACCAACCCACCTGCCGATGCCATGACAGGTCTGGACCAAACATGGCCAAAGGCAGCCATTCCAAAACCATACCCCATGGCTACGTAAGATCCGATATAGCGGGGTTTGAGTGTAATTAACCACACCGATTTCTTTGCCTGGTGCTTTTTCATCCTTAATTTGTAACCGTTCAGGGGTTCAAAGGTTGTATTCTTATCTTCACACGCCATTTTGTAAACGTTTTGTAGGGGAAAACCGTCCGTTTCCACATCCCCACAAACCTGCCCGTCATTGCCGACCTCTTGGGATATGCCTGTTCCGTACATGACAGGCGAGGCAGGCGGGTCTGGAACATGACACTTGGCAATGATGTGGCAAAACCCGCATTTTTTACGAGGATTTCAGGGATCCAATTTCAGTCTTTTCCCTAACCCTGAACGTTGAACCCTGAACCTGTGAACGCTTACCTATAACCTTATGGATGATCACCAGTTCCGTCAACTCCTTATTTGTCAGGGGCCTTGCTTTTTTTCATTTCTGTGATACTTAAAATCCGACTGTTAATGTGAGGAATCTCTGATTTATTTAACCACCTACGGGCTACGCTCGTTTGAGACGCTGATGACCGAAAACGAGAAAGACCTTCCAGAGTGCTTTGCTCAACTCAACAAGGTTTTTCCTGTGGGTGAGGAGGGAATACGTACGACACCGTCTGAATGTATGAAATGCCCCTTGGTAAAGCCTTGTATCCAGGCGGCCATGCGTGGCCCTGAAGGACTTAAGCTGAAAGGGGATCGCGTTGATCGTGCCTATGAATACGGTCTCATTGGAAAACTTGAGCGCTGGTCCAAGAAGAAGTTGATACACCAACAGATAGAGGCCGTGACCTCAAAGGCCAAAACGAAAGAGAAAGAAAAGTAAGGGAAAGTTACAGAGTGATAATCGGACAACATTTCATGATTCCTCTATAAATACTTTGATCAACTATTACAAGGGGGCGTATCTAAAAATTGGGGGAGACAACAATTATTCCGCATCCTTCTAGAATTTGGCAGGCAATGGAAAAAAAGTGAGCTAAAGTGCCTAAAGTGTCTAAAGTGCCCTAAAGTTAAGGACTTGAAGAAACAGTTTTATTATTGAAAAAAAGTGAGTCCAGCCTTTAGCGGGATTAAGCAGTGCGCCTCCGGCGCAACATATTAAAAATAGGCAGAATACCTCAATCCCGCTAAAAGCGGGACGCACTTTAGTTCACTTTAGGCACTTGATGTACTCCACAAATGCGGCGCAAGTCG
>JAUVJO010000318.1 GCA_030592345.1 Deltaproteobacteria bacterium | reverse complement strand
GCCACTGATTCGTTACCAGAGCCCAAAAAGTGAAAACCGGATCGCGGAATCTCTTTTAGGATCCTAGCTTCAAAAAGCAGATTAGCTATGGCTTTCATGACGTTATAAGTTTCCTTGAAGAACGCTTGCTATAGGCTTTAAGATAAAGATTTTGGGTGCGTTATCGGTCGTCAACGTACGACGAGTACGCCTTCCTCCCTCTAGCCTTCCCAAAATCATTATCTTAAAGCCTATACGACTGTTGTAATGGCCATGGCTTTGGGCCGTAGGTTGTGCAGTGCCTTGGAGGCTGTCCGAGAATGAGTTTTTTTCAAGATCTAAGGAAGGCGAAAATTATAACCACCCCAGTACGATCTGCCAGACCTACGGGGCAGGCAGGAATACATTAGAGTATTTCGAGTCCGCCTCCGGCGGATGAGCCTGACCCCAGAGGAATAAGTTACACATTCCACGGGGCACGCGCAGAGATTGGGAAAAATAGCCATTTTCGGACAACCTCCTCGTTGTGTGCCTGGCTTGGCCTGATGGCTAAGGATGAGTCTATAGTAACGCGTAAGCGCTGTCAAGTGTACCCGGACTTTTTGAGAAGTTACGTTTATGGCAGGGCACTTGAGTTTAAGCAATAGCCCTAATGAACTCAACCGTAAATTGACTTGACACCCTTTGAAACGTTATGTACCTTCCGTCAAAAATCAGGCATGTGCACGGAATACGGCCTGGTCTATTTTGAAAACGTCTGATATTCTCTTATAAGTGAGCCTGTCCAGGATAAAACGGACATGCTGAAAGCTCAAGGCTGAAAGCTCAAAGCAACACAACTAGACCTCATACTCTTAGCTTTTTTTCCTTTCAGCCTTGAGCTTTGAGCTTACAGCTTTTGTACACCTGTCGGCTCAGATTATTGAGAAGTTGCTCAATACGCACAAAACAGCTTTGATTGACTAAATAATGTCCATGCCCATATCTGCTACCACTGATATCATCCAGATGGTTCTCGACTCCGGACCTATGGTTCGTTTTGTCTTGTTTCTTCTCTTGTTCTTTTCCGTTACCTCTTGGGCTATTATATTGAACAAATACCGGTACATAAAAAAGGCCAGGAAAGAATCGATTTACTTTCTCGACCTCTTCTGGAACCGGCGCAGCCTGGCCGAAGGCTTATCAGTCTCAAAACGACTCAAGTACACCCCTTTGGCGCGGGTATATCGTGTGGCCTATGTTGAGCTGAAAAAAGTCAGTAAGCGGCACTCTCTTTCACCAGAGGCCAAGAAGGGGGAAGGAACTGGGTTCAACCAAGATGTCGCAGCCATGGATAATGTCAAGCGGGCACTTCGACGAGCCGTAAACGTGGAACTTACCGGATTGAATATGGGGCTCCCTTTTTTGGCAACGACCGGTAACACAACCCCGTTCATCGGGCTTTTTGGCACCGTATGGGGGATTATGGGCGCCTTTCGCGGCATTGGCCTCATGGGTTCTGCCAGTTTGGCCGTCGTGGCACCCGGCATTTCGGAGGCACTGATCGCCACGGCTGCCGGACTGGCCGCTGCTATACCAGCGGTTGTTGCATATAACTATTTTAGTGCTCAGGTACGCGTCCTGGATGCTGAGATGCACAATTTCTCGGCTGATTTCTTGAACCTGGTTGAGCGAGAATTAATAATAGGAAAGGGAAGTTAGGGGTATGGGTTTCGAGGACGGCCACAGCCGTTTAATGTCGGATATCAACGTAACACCACTTGTGGATGTGATGTTGGTCCTTTTGATAATTTTTATGGTGACAGCCCCCATGATGATGCAAGGGGTGAATGTGTCCCTGCCTCAAACCACCTCAAAGCCGCTCCCAGAAGAGAAGGATTACCTGATCATTTCGGTAGATCCCAACCATCAGATTTATATTAATGATTACAAGGTAGCCATGGAAGCGCTTCAGGCGAAGATGGAAAAGATCTTGGTGGGTCGTCCGGGTCAGAAGGTTTACCTGCGTGCTGATAAAGGCGTACCGTATGGGGTCATCGTACGCGTGATCTCTGAGATAAAGAATGCTGGCGTGGAAAAACTCGGAATGGTTACAGAACCCTTAAAAAAAACTACAAAGAAACGCTGATATATAGACTTTCACATATTAAATTTCACAAGGCCAGAGGGAGGAGGCGTATTGTAATACGCCGACGACCGATAACGCTGTGAAATTAAATATGTGAAAGTCTATATGTATCGACCTCTAATGCCTAACACAATAGCATCTGCGAATTTTTCGGATGAATGCCCCTGCCGCGGGTAACCATTTTGATTTACTTGAAAATGATGTGCAACCGCAATCCGAATTGCGACTGTAGGCTTGAGAACATCCCCGCAATCCAAACTCCGCATTCCAATATATCCTCAATCTGTAAGATCGTGAAAAAAGCTGGATATTCTCATGGTTGACTATCCCGGATTTCTGAATCAAGCCAGTTATACAAACCGAGCATGGATCGGGACGATAGCACTTTCAATTCTCTGCCATATCTCTTTCTTTTTTGGTGTCATCTTCTTGCCAGGTTTGCAACTCACCACCCCTCAATTACCTTCTGCCGTTGAGGTGGACCTGGTGGACCTTCCCCGGGGCGGTCCTCAGGCAGAGCCTTTGGCTCAACGTGACGAAGTTGAAGCCGAACCACCCCATCCTGAACCGGCAGAGGCTGCCAAGGCACCAATATCGGAAAAGCCACCGGAAAAGCCCGAACCTGTTGAATCTAAAGAAAAACCTGTAAAAGTTGAAGCGCCTCCACCCAAAGAAGCCGTCTCTTTGGCCCCCCAACCGCTGGAGGTTAAGAGGTCTCTTAAGAAAAAAACCTATAATGTATCTAAAGTAATTGATAAGGCTATTGCAAAAATCGCCAAACAAGCCCCTCAATCGAGGTCCCGCTCAGTGCTTAAGGCCATAGATGAGTTAAAAAAGCAGGCCAAGGAAGGCGCTGGCGGGGTCGCAACGCGTGGAGCCGCTCAAAAAGCCGGTATGAGCAGGAAGAGCCTGGAGCTTATTAATATATACAATAATGAAATCTGGCGGCATAAGATTCAAAAGAACTGGGCCTTTTCCCAAGAAATGGCCCGGGGTAACACTGAGTTGGAAGCGGTCATCATCGTAAAGATCATGAGGAACGGAGAGATACGAGACCTTTGGTTCGAAAAAAAGAGTGGTAACACCTATTTTGATAATTCTGCCCTTAAGGCAGTGAATAAATCAGATCCGCTGCCCCCGCTTCCTGCAGGCTACATCGGGCCTTTCTACGAGGTGGGGTTCAGATTCAACCTTTCTGAACTGAAAAGGAGGCCTTGAGCCCAAGATGCGAAGGTACGGCCCGCTATCATGTTCAACGATAATACTTTACGTCTTCTTGGGGGTGTTGGTTTACTCAAGCCCTCCTTGCCAGGCACGTGTTTACATCGACATTACTTCTCCTCACCTTCACAAGATTCCCACTGCCGTGCCGTTATTTAAGGATCTGTCGCCCGGGAGCAAACACGGTGATCTTGCCAGGGAACTAGCTGACATCCTTGCAGAAACTATTGACTTTACCGGCTTTTTTAAGATTTTGGACCGGGAGAGCTTTTTGGAAGATCCCCAACAGGCCGGCCTTATGGAGCACACGATCAATTTCAAAAACTGGACCAGTGTCGGCGCTGAACTCCTGATCAAAGGCGGATTCGAGTGCCAGGGGGGCAGCCTTAAAATAGAACTTCGCCTCTTTGACACCTTCAATGGCAGCCTCATTATCGGCAAGCGTTATAAAGGCCATCTGAAGGATCAGCGACGCATCATCCACCGGTTCTGTAACGAGATTATTCGGCATCTCACGGGCCATGAGGGAATTTTTAATACGGAAATCGCATTTGTTTCTACCACTACAGGTCATAAGGAGATCTACTTGGCTGATTTTGACGGACACAACCCGAGGCCGTTTACAAGCACTGCGGCGATCACCCTGTTTCCGGCCTGGTCCTCAGATGGTCATTGGCTCGCCTATACCGACTACAGACGCGGCAAACCAGACCTTTATATCCGCAACATTAAAGAGCGACG
>JAUVJO010000003.1 GCA_030592345.1 Deltaproteobacteria bacterium | reverse complement strand
TTTTGTCTTTCAACTTTAGGCACTTTTCCAGCAAGTACTTCTCTAACACAAATGGATATCATCCTTTACTTTAGGCACTTTAGCTCACTTTAGTTCACTTTAGGCACTTAATGTACTTCACAAATGCGGCGCAAGTCGTTTCAAGAGAATGCATCCCCCAAGAGTTCTGGATACGCCCGGTGTGGATGGGTCAGTCAAGTGGCAGGGGAATGGTGCATAGACTCGGCACGCAACCTACACGTTAGACAGGATACCCCGAGCCTTCTCAATATCGAGACCTATTTGGGCAGCCAGGGCTTCAGGTCCGGGAAACTTCTTTTCACCGCGCAGGCGTTGGATAAAATTCACACGTATGGGTTGATCATAAATATCCTGATCAAAATCAAAGATGTGGGCCTCTATGCTGAACTCGCCATTATCAAACGTTGGGCTGTATCCGATATTGGCAACACCTTTGTGGGTATTGCCATGGCACTCCACGGTCACCACATATACACCCCCCTTGGGGGAGAGTTCATCGTAGAGTTTCAGGTTGGCCGTAGGGAAACCGAGTAGTCTTCCTCCTCGATCCCGGCCCCGCATGACTGTCCCTCGAACCTGATAGTGGCGGCCCAGGAGTTCCTTAGCTTCCTCGACGTTGCCTTCCAATACCAGATTTCGAATCTTGGTGCTGCTAATGCGACGATCGCCCAGTTTAACCCATCCTGAAATAATCACTTCAAAACCATAAGTTGTTCCCATTTCCCTGAGCAAGGAGATGTTGCCTTCCCTCTTTTTTCCAAAGCTGTAATCCTGGCCCACTACCGCCGACTTCATGCCAATCAATTCACATAGGATCTCTTTGACAAACGTGTGGGCCGGGGTCGCAGCGAACTCCTGGGTAAATGGCACACATACCAGCGTGTCTATGCCTATAGCGCCAATCAACTCAAGCTTTTGTTCATAAAGGGTTATGAGCGGAAAGTGCTTGTTACAGTTAAGGACCCGGATGGGATGGGGCTCAAACGTCATGACCACAGATGTGCCCCCTATGCTTCGGGCCTTTTCCATGACCTGGCGGAAAAGGGCTCGATGTCCGATGTGAACACCGTCAAAGTTACCAATAGTAACAACAGCATTCTTGAATGGTTTGGAAATTTCGCCGAGATGATTAATGAGTTCCATGCTGATCGCCTTATATGCTCCTTGACAAACAAAGTGAAATGTTCTAGTTAGAATACTCTCGTTACAAAATCAATCTTTTTCTGAGTTTATAGACCTTCACATATTAAATTTCACAAGGCCAGAGGGAGGAGGCTGTATTGTAATACGCCGACGACCGATAACGCTGTGAAATTTAATATGTGAAAGTCTATAGAAGTGCCGAAGTGGCGGAACTGGTAGACGCGCTAGGTTCAGGGTCTAGTGGGTGTACGCCCGTGGGAGTTCGAGTCTCCCCTTCGGCACCACCTAACTTTGGGGCTTCAGCACAATTGGAACATCGACAAAACCCTTTTTCAGCTCTTGGAGCGAAGGGGTAGGTAGAGGGCATACCCATTTTATCACCCCCAAGAATAATCCTTGACAGTCACCGAATTTTCCCGCAAAAATGAAAACGAAGATGACTATGTGTAACGGGTCAAAGTTAGGTTTGTGGATCTTTCTAATCAACCGGATCAATTTTGAGGTGAAATAGAGGGGCAATGGAACAGAGAAGACAAATTCGGTTCGTGCCGCATGATAGTGCATTCGCTGCACTTGGGTCCACTTTTGCCAGAGTTGGGAAGATCAAAAATATAAGCATAGGCGGCTTGGCTTTTGAGTATATAACTGATGAAGATTCAGACCAGGAAGCCTCCCAATTAGATATCTTTCTTTCCGGCAATGATTTTCATTTGGCCAAGGTGCCGTGTAGGGTCGTCTATGACATGCCAAAGCGTAAGTCTGATGATGCCAGTCGCATAGTGTTTGAGACCTTCATGACCAAACAGTGTGGTGTGCAGTTTGTGGGACTCACAGAAGACAAGGTTTCGCAACTGGATCTTTTTCTTAAGGTCTACACCACGGGTGTAGCACCACAGGCCCATGATGTTTGAGATGCATGATGCGTGAACAGCGGAGCTATAGGTTTTCAGATAAATAATTTCACGGCGTTATCGGTCAAAATCCTCGACAACGTACGCCTTACTCGGATTTCTCCCTCTGGCCTTGTGAAATTAATTATCTGAAAGTCTATAAATGCATGCCTGCCTGAAACCTGGTTGTTCCGGGCAGGCACAGAAGTTGTTCTGGATGTCCTTACAGTTTCGACATCAAATCTGCCGTTACCTCTTTTACGCCGGGGGAGCCATCCAGGTTAATATATTTGATTTTGCCTTCTTTTTCAGCGAGATCTTTGAAATAATAAGTCGCTGCCAACGTGCCGGTATCAGTATCGTAGTAAATAGCGTGGCGTTTGCCGATGGCATCTTCATCCTGATCGTCGGACCGTGTTGAAAGATCGCCACCGCATACACGGCACTTGTCGCCATCCGGTTTTATTGCGTCAATAAAAATGTTGTTCGGATGATTGTTGTCGTTCGCGCACAACCTGCGCCCCATAATACGGTTCTTGGCAATTTCTCTATCCAGAAGCACCTCGACCACAATATCCAGATCCAAGCCAGCGGCCTTCAGGGCTTCATCCAGTTTTATGGCCTGTACTTTGTTTCTCGGGAACCCATCCAAGAGCCAGCCATTTTTGCAATCGTCTTGTTTCAGGCGGTCCAGAATCATCGGAATGGTGATTTCGTCCGGCACTAATTCGCCGCGGTCAATATATTCTTTGGCCTTGACGCCGATTTCCGTACCTTTACCGATATTTTCACGGAATATTGCCCCTGATTCAACATGGGGCAGATTGTATTTGTCCTTTACGATCGCCCCTTGTGTCCCCTTGCCACTGCCGTTTGGTCCAAACATCAAAATGTTCATACTCCTCTCCTTTCTTGTAAGTTTGCTTAGTGCCTGAACGGAAATCCCCTTCTTCTCGTTGGGGCTGCTTTAGTTGTTATTTCGATCACGCTGTTATAGGCTTTAAGATAAAGATTTTGGATGCGTTAT
This sequence comes from Deltaproteobacteria bacterium, assembly GCA_030592345.1. GTDB lineage: Bacteria > Desulfobacterota > Desulfobacteria > Desulfobacterales. The sequence continues at coordinate 30,467 of JAUVJO010000003.1, read as the reverse complement.
CGGTCGTCAACGTACGACGAGTACGCCTTCCTCCCTCTAGCCTTCCCAAAATCTTTATCTTAAAGCCTATAGCGGGAAGAAATCCGTAAACAACAAACAACATATTTCTCACTTCGCTCGAAATGACACGGAAGGGTAACTTTCGTTCAGGCACCACCTAAGATCGCTCACGTATTAGAATCCGGAGCGTTTGTCAAGAAGTTTGAGCGCCAGTGCGCTTGCGCAACAAAGAGTGATTTTTCCCTTGACATTGCGAACTGATGGGATTTATGGTCACCCTTTTATAGCACTTAACACTCAGAGAGAGACCGAATCATGAAAACTTATTCTGCAAAACCAAAAGAAGTTGGAAGAAAATGGTACGTCATTGATGCGAACGGGTGTGTTTTGGGCAGACTCGCCAGCCTGGTTGCCGTTCGACTCTCGGGAAAGCATAAACCCATTTATACGCCCCATATTGATACTGGGGATCACATCATTGTGATTAATGCGGCTAAAGTCGCTTTGACAGGCGCGAAGTGGGACCAGAAGATGTACTATCGCCACAGTGGTTACGTCGGGGGGCTTAAGTCTATGACCGCCAAACAGCTTTTGCATAAGCGGCCTGAGGATTTGGTCACCTGTGCTGTCCGCGGGATGCTTCCAAAAAATAGACTCGGTCGTAAAATGCTAACAAAACTCAAAATTTATGCAGGACCAGATCACCCACATGTGGCACAGCGGCCTCAACCACTGCGACCTCAGGTCTAGGAGTTTTTTATGCCAGAAGCTTATTATGGTACTGGAAAGCGGAAAACCTCGGTGGCCAGAACATGGCTTAAACCAGGAAAAGGAAGCATTGTTATCAACAAGCGGAGTATCGATGATTATTTTGGCAGGGAAACTGCCAAGATGATTGTGGAGCAACCTCTGGTTTTGACTGATACGTATGGTAGCTATGACATAAACGTCAATGTCTCGGGCGGCGGGATTTCCGGTCAGGCGGCTGCCATTCGGCATGGTATCACCAAGGCGTTGCTTCAGGTGAATCCGGAATTCAGACTGGTTCTGAAAAGGGCTGGTTTTGTTACACGGGACCCAAGGATCAAAGAACGAAAAAAGTACGGTCAAAAAGGGGCTCGCGCCCGCTTCCAGTATTCCAAGCGGTAGCTTAGAAGCCTTTGACTATAGACTTTCACATATTAAATTTCACAGCGTTATCGGTCGTCGGCGTATTACAATACAGCCTCCTCCCTCTGGCCTTGTGAAATTTAATATGTGGAAGTCTATAGTAGAAACCCTTTTAAACCCAATATTCCACAATTCCATTATTCCGATTGCGGAGAAAAGCGGAGCTAGTGTCATGAATATGCCCTACACAAGGAGGTGAATTGATAGTGGCAAAAGAAGACGCCATTGAAGTACGCGGCAAAGTCATCCAGGATATGTCCCACGGCAACTATAAGGTAGAGTTGGAGAACAAGCATCAGATACTTGCTCATCCGTGTGGAAAAATGCGCAAATATTCGATAAAGATCCTTCCGGGAGACACGGTAACTGTAGAACTTTCGCCGTACGACCTCTCACGGGGGAGAATCACATATCGTTTCAGCGGCCGCCAGGGCAACAGACACTGACGCTGAATCGTTGGCTTTCCTGCCTGATGGTTTTGCTCCTTTCACTGTTTCACTTGCTTGTGCCCCTCGGATAGTTCTGGTATATATAGACTTTCACATATTAAATTTCACGGCGTTATCGGTCGTCGGCGTATTACAATACAGCCTCCTCCCTCTGGCCTTGTGAAATTTAATATGTGAAAGTCTATAGCCTGTGTTTCCCTCTCTCAAGAAAACGCAGTTCGTGGCCGTGTGAAGTATACCCTTTTGTAACCGTTCACGGGGTTCATGTGTTGGGAGTAAGACCTTAGCCCCTTGGCTGTCTGTCGTCTATCGGTTGCGCGACTCGTTTGCGGCTTGCGCCTTGAAAACAGTACGTCTGTCGTCTGTCGGTTGAGTTGTTTTTGGAGCCGCACAACGCACAACGATAACCGTAACGAGTAGCGCAACCGCAACCATTCATCTGAGCCCCGTGAACGGTTACACCCTTTCTTAGGAGGCGATATGGTTAGGGCCGCAGTTGTTGGTGCCACTGGCTATGCCGGGGCAGAACTGGTAAGGATTCTGTCAGGTCATCCTCATGCAAGATTATCGATGATTACCTCCCGGCAGTACGTGGGCACTCGCTTTTCGGATATTTATCCGAGCATGGCCGGTATTGTGGATTTGACATGCCAACCGTTTTCTGAAGAGGCTGTCTCCGAGGCGAGTGACGTTGTCTTTACCGCCCTTCCACACAAGGCATCCATGGCCGTGGTGCCAGGGCTTATTGGCCAAGGCAAGAAGGTCATTGATCTTGGCGCGGATTTCAGGTTCAAGGATCCTGCTTTGTACGAGGCATGGTATGAACCGCATCAGGCAAAAGATTTGCTTGAATCTGCGGTTTACGGGCTTCCTGAAATCTATTTCAGCGAGATCCGGAATGCTTCTCTGATTGGCAACCCGGGGTGCTATCCCACCAGTGTCGTTCTACCGTTGCTACCTCTTGTGAAGGCCAGGTTTGTGGACCTGGAGAACATCATTTCAGATTCAAAGTCAGGCGCCAGTGGTGCAGGCCGGTCCGTGAGTCTGGCGACGCTCTTTTGTGAAGTCAATGAAGGTTTTAAGGCGTACAAGGTGGCAGAGCATCGACATAACCCGGAGATGGACGAAGTATTGAGCCTGTTTGCCGGACGCGCGATTCACATCACGTTTGTACCCCACCTGGTTCCCATGACACGGGGGATGCTAACCACGACTTACGTTGGCCTGAAAGAGTCTATTTCCACACAGGACGTAACTTCCTGTCTTGATATTTTTTTTGAGAATAAACCTTTTGTTCGGATCTGTCCGCCTGGCAAATTTCCGGACACGCGGCACGTGAAAGGGACAAATTTTTGCGACATCGGAGTCAGGGTAGCGGAGCGCACAAAACGCCTGATCCTTGTGTCTGCTATTGACAACCTGGTAAAAGGCGCCTCCGGGCAGGCCGTGCAGAACATGAATATCATGTTTGGATTTCCAGAGACAGCAGGCCTGGACCAAGTACCCTTTCCTCTTTGACAGGGAACTGAAGTGCTAAAGTGAGCTTAATTTTGGTTGCAAGCTGAGGAAACTCTTTGCAAAAATTTGGTTTTTTCTTTTAACTTTAGGCACTTTAGCTCACTTTAGCTCACTTTAGGCACTTTATCCATTGTCCAACTTCAAGCTTATTATCGAGTACGACGGCACGGATTATCATGGATGGCAGCGCCAGAAGGTGACTCCCACGATTCAGGGCACGATTGAAGCTGCGCTCAAGACCATGACCGGACGTTCGGTCGCTGTTATCGGGTCTGGACGGACCGATGCTGGCGTACACGCCCTAAACCAGGTCGCCAACTTTTCGGTCGCTACAAAGCTCACACCTGACATCTTCAAAAGGGGCTTAAACAGCCTGCTGCCAGCAGACATAGTGATAAAAGATTGCAAAGAAGTCCCTGACACGTTCCATTCCCGATACGATGCCTGGAGCAAGATTTACGATTATCGTATCTTGAATCGGCCCCTCCCGGCGGCCATCTTTCGGAAGTACGTCTGGCACATCAAAAAGTGCCTTGATCTTGGTGCCATGAGGACGGCCATGTTTTACCTGAAAGGTAAGCACGACTTTTCGGCCTTTGAGGCAAGCGGTAGCCCCAGAACCCAGTCGGTACGAACTGTAGTGGATGTGAGCTTCGCAGCAAAGGATGCAGACGGCTACCTGGTTTTCAGTATTGAGGCCGACGGGTTCTTGCGGTGCATGGTGCGAAACATCGTTGGCAGTCTGGTAGATGTGGGTATGGGAAAAACATCGCCAAAGGAGTTTAGGGAGATTCTGCTTTCAAAGGATCGCAAACAGGCAGGCAAGACAGCTCCCCCTCATGGGTTGTTCCTGAGGGAAGTCAAATATAGACCTCGCGACGGGCTTATCTAATAACTGTGGGGAGACAACAACTTTTCCGCATCCTTCTGAAGAAAGAAAGTGAGCTAAAGTGCCTGAAGTGTCTAAAGTGAGTCCCGCTGTTAGCGGGATTAAGGACTTGAAGAAACAGTTTTATTATTGCAAGAAAGTGAGTCCTGCCTTTAGCGGGATTAAGCAGTGCGTCTCCGGCGCAACATATTTAAAATAGGCAGAACACCTTAACTTTAGGCACTTTAGCTCACTTTAGGCACTTAATGTACTCCACAAATGTGGCGCAAGTCGTTTCATAAGTGCATCCCCAAAGTTCTGGACACGCCCCCCCCGATATTTCAGGCGGCTGATGTATCTCTGGCCACGTTTTTGATTACAATATCGTCATATGTGGACATGATATCCCTGCGGCTGATAACGCCCAGGAGCAATTTGGGATTCTCTTTGCTCACTACGGGGAGTATGGAGAAATCTCCTTGAATGATTCTGGTAAGGGCCAAGAACAGTGTATCATCTTCAGTCACAGTGACGAGATCACGGGTGGCGATCTCTTGCGCTGTCAGCGCTTTTTCGGTCTTTTCATCAAAGGCCTTCTGGCAATCAGCTAAGGAAATGACGCCCCTCAAAAGACCCAGGGCATCAACTACAGGAAAACTGCTATACTTGCATTGAAAAATAAATTCCCTTAGTTCCTTGAGTGGCATACTCGCCAGGATTGTTTCCGTGTCTCTCCTCATGGCCTGGCGCACGCGTACGTGTTTGAGTTGGCTGATTTCGTGGTTTTTCTCAATATCTTCTCTATCGTGTCTTGACTTAATCACTTCGACTTTCTGGTTGTAATACTGGATGACCTCCCTTCTATCTAACATCCCGAGCAGAATGGAATGATCTTCGTCCTTAACGACCGGGAGCCTGTGAAGGTTGCGAATGGTAAACTTCTTGAGTACCTCACTGAGGTCTTCAGATGGGGTTGTAACAATAATGTCCGGGTTGGCGATATCTTTCATGACCACGAGACTGCCGATTTCCTGATCAAAGATAACGCCCCTGACGTCATTAATGGAAAATATTCCAGTCAGCCGGGCCTCCTTATTTACGACCGGGAAATAGTGCTGGTCTGTTGAGGAAAACATCCTTCTGAAAGCCGTGAGCGGCATATCTTCAGGGATCAGTTCCACTCTTCTCACCTGGCCGAGGATTTCTTTCACCCTGATGGTACCAAGCACATCCACAAAGAAATCGCCGCGGTGTGCATTGGAATCTATCCTGCTTGGCACTTGCTTGATATAAATTGTCCAATTTCGCGAGAGCAAGTAAGCAAGTGAGCAAACCAGTAAGCTGGGCAGCAGCAGGTGATATGAATTAGTCATTTCGCTGACAAAAATTATCGTCGAGATCGGGGCATTGGACACAGCAGCAAAGAACCCGGCCATGCCCACAACTACAAATGCCCCTGGCTCGACCACAATACCTGGCATGATGGCATGAAAAATCCTGCCCACTGCCCCCCCCAAGGCCCCACCGATAACGATGGATGGGCCAAATACGCCGCCACTGCCTCCGGAGCCGATTGTAAAAGCAGTGGTCAATATCTTTCCAAAGGCCAGGGCCAGGAGGAAAAGCGTCGGAAACCCGAAGAGGGCGGGGACCTCGTTGTTTAAGGCCATTTGCGCATAGCCGTAGCCGAAGGAAAGAGTTGCAGGGAGAAAGAAACCGATAACACCGGTGCACAGACCTCCAATGGCCGGTTTGATGTGATTGGGAATCTTGAACTCCCTGAAAACGTGCTGCACCCCATAAAAGGACTTGATATACAATATCCCGCCTCCAACCAAGACAAAGGCGAGCACAATATAGGGGCCCAGTTCCAAGGGGTTTCGAAAAAGAAAATCCTGAGATTCAAACAGGGACCCCCATCCGAACACCAGGCAAAAGACACAGTAAGCAACGACCGACGAAATGCCGGAAGGGATGATCACTTCTGCTTCAAACTCAGGCTCTCGGTAAAGGACTTCGGCAGCAAATAGCGCTCCTGCCAGCGGCGCGCGGAAGATGCTTCCGACACCGGCACCAATGCCTGCTGCCAACATAATTCGACGTTGCCTGTCAGAGAGTCCAAGCCTTGTGGCAAGGTAAGAACCAAAGCCAGCCCCAATCTGGGCGATCGGTCCCTCGCGGCCCCCTGAACCGCCCGAGGTTATGGTGAGCGCGGAGGCAATAGTTTTGATAAACGGTATTCTTCCACGCACAAATCCTCCCTTATTGTGATACGAATCAATGGCAGCATCTGTCCCATGGCCTTCTGCCTCGGGGGCAAAGGTATAGACCAGCCATCCGCTAACGATGCCTCCCAAGGCTGGCAGAAACAAGAGTATCCAACGATTGAATGGTGTGTTTGTTGGTGAAAACAGGTGAGGTTCTCCGGCAGGTGAGGGTGGACTGTAGCCGGCCATTTGATCCAAGAAAACGTGTGACCCTATCTGGCAAAGATATTGAAAGGCGACGGAGCCCAGGCCGGCAATAAGGCCGATCAGGACGTAATACAACGTCCATTTCCCTGCGATGGTGATGCGATCTGTTTTTATTTTCAAAGAAAAATGCCTTAACAAACTTTTCTTTTTCAAAGGAATTGCCTTTCGGTCCGAAGTCTGATAGTTATTTATAGTAAGGTAGATTCGTCTTTCTTGAGCTTTTTGATTTATAATGAGTCTACCATGTTATACCTCGAAAGGCCACAAATGACACTTTTTCGCCGGCCATGAACATCAATAGCCGCGTTGCTCAGGCTTGCAATAGCCAGCTATTCCGCGCCTTCGTGCCTTGCTCTTGATGCTCATGACTCACCGAGAAAATCGCCATTTATAACCTTCCGAGGTATAGGTCAAGAAAAACTAACTTTTCAAAAAATCCGTATTGCTTGAGGTTGTTGTAATGGCCTTGCGGGCAAGGAGAATCCTGCTCAGCAGGGCCTCCAATGGAAACCGGGAGTAGCCTAGAATAGAGTGAGTGGTTATCATGCTGGTGTCTGAACGAATCAAGGCTGTCAAGCCTTCTCCGACCTTAGCCATAAATGCAAAGGCCGTGTCCATGCGAGAGTCTGGGGTAGATGTGATCAGCTTTGGTGTTGGAGAGCCTGATTTCGATACGCCGAAACATATTTGCCAGGAGGCCGTGCGGGCCATGGAGGGGGGCTTCACGCGATACACTGCCGTAGGGGGCATGCCTGAGATCAAGGACGCCATCATAAAAAAACTTCGCCGAGACAACAACCTGAGTTACGAGCGTGAAGAGGTCATGGTATCGTGCGGAGGCAAACACGTGCTTTACAACCTGGCACAAGCCACGTTGAACCCTGGTGATGAGGTAATCATTCCAGCCCCCTATTGGGTCTCCTATCCTCCGATTGTGGTTCTGGCAGGAGCGAGCCCTGTTATTGCAGAAACAAGGCAATCCCAAGACTTCAAGTTATCCCCTGATGCCCTTGAGGCATGCATCACACCACGAACCAAGCTCTTGATTCTTAACAGTCCTTCCAACCCGACAGGATCGGTCTACACCAGATCGGAACTGGAAGCCTTGGCTGAGGTTGTCGAAAGACACGATATCTCGGTGGTCTCAGATGAAATCTACGAAAAGCTGATTTTTGGATGCAAACCCTTTCACAGCATTGCGCAGGTAAGCGAAGGTCTCAAATCAAAGACGTTTGTTGTCAACGGATTGTCGAAAACCTACGCCATGACAGGATGGCGCATCGGGTATGTGGGCGGGGCCCGCGAAGTGATTGCAGGAATGACAAAAATCCAGAGCCAAAGTACTTCAAATCCCAATTCCATTGCTCAGAGGGCAGGGATCGCTGCATTGAACGGTCCGCAGGATTCGGTCCTGGAAATGGTTCAAGCCTTTGAGCAGCGGTGCAAATACCTCGTAAAACGATTGAATGCCATACCTGGTGTTGATTGCAACATGCCAGGAGGCGCCTTTTATGCCTTCGCCGATTTTAACCACTATTTCAAGGCAGATCGCCAAGACGGGAAGATTGTGGAGGGCTCCAGCAATCTGTGTGAGTACCTTTTGACCGAGGCACGGGTCGCACTTGTGCCGGGGAGTGCCTTTGGTGCAGAGGATTTTATCAGATTTTCCTGTGCAACAAATCTTGAGACAATAGAGGAAGGTCTCAACAGGATAGAGGTTGCACTTGGAAAGCTGGTCTAGTCGTAATCGTTAACCGAAGTCCGTTATCCGTTGTCCGTCCACCGGGGATATCGGGACATAATTCCCGTTGTGCTTATCGAAGAACGGAAAACGGTGAACGGAAAACGGTGAACGTTTACCCAATGACCATTGACTAAGACGTAACACTAGTGGGCATTTCGCTTGGATGCCTTGAGCGGATTCGTCTTGTCAACCTTGCTCTTGGCTGTATCCTTCACATGGGTGGCAAAGTTACAATTGCCTCTTTTCCATTTTAGTGAAGGGTCTGGACAAGCCGTGCAGTACCATCCAGAAGGAAATTTTGAGGTGCGGTCACATCCTTCGCATTGTTCCACGATGGCATGGCAAGTGCCGCCATTAAAGGAACAACCTTTCTTCGTCATGAATACGCATTCCGTGTCCGGCTTTACGGTTGTGCAGTCCATTGGAACCACCTCCTTTCTTGTTTATGATGTGTAAAACAGTTACACTAAAACCTAAATATATATTGCTCTTTTTTCTGCTTGTCAATAAAATTTCCACAAATTTTGAAAATAACCGTCAGGGTTCAGGGTTTACCGTAATCTTAATTGTCCTACGAGCTATAGACTTTCACATATTAAATTTCACAAGGCCAGAGGGAGGAGGCTGTATTGTAATACTGTAATACGTCGACGACCGATAACGCTGTGAAATTTAATATGTGAAAGTCTATAGGCTAACAAAAGAAGGGTGACACTGAACCCCGCTTTCAGCGGGAAACTCTGAACCTGTGAACGTCAACCCAAATTAGTGTGAATAGCGAGCAGAGGTGTCGTATGCCAATCTATCTATGGCAGGGTCAAGACAGGAAAGGAATGATCCACAAGGGAGAATTAGAGGCTGCTGATCAGGACGCCGCGCAGGCTCAACTGCGCCGCATGCAAATCAAGCCTACCAAGATAAAGAAAAAGCCTAAGGACCTGTTTGAAAACGTTTCCTTCTTGCAACCCAAGGTGCGACGCGTTGATGTGGTGGTATTTGCAAGGCAATTTGCAACCATGATCAATGCCGGACTTCCGCTGATTCAGTGTCTCGATATTTTGTGTTCTCAGCAAGAAAACAAGACGTTTAAGAAGATGCTAAAGCAGATCAAGGAGTCTGTGGAGGGTGGGGCGACGCTCGCAGATGCGTTGAAGAAGTACCCGGACATATTTGATGATCTATTTGTCAATATGGTGGCAGCAGGAGAGACGGGCGGCATCTTGGATACGATTCTAAACCGCCTTTCCGCGTACATGGAAAAGGCTGAGAAGCTTAAAAAACAGGTGAAGTCTGCCATGACTTATCCTATTATAGTCCTTTGCGTTGCTGTCTTGGTCATTGGAGTAATCTTGGTCTTTGTAATTCCCACTTTCGAACAAATGTTTAAAGATTTCGGCGGTGAACTCCCAGCACCTACCAAGATAGTCGTAGAACTCAGCAGGTTTGTCAAAGGCAACATCCTGTACATGATTGGTGCTGTTGTGGTTTTGGGCTTTGCATTCAGGCGATTTTACAAGACTGAAAAGGGGCGTGTCCTCGTGGACAAGTATTTGCTGAAGCTACCCGTCTTTGGCCCGCTTCTTCGCAAGGTCGCCGTGGCCAAATTTACACGCATACTGGGGACCATGATCAGTAGTGGGGTGCCAATCTTGGACGGGCTCGAAATTACGGCAAGGACCGCAGGTAACAAGACCGTTGAGTCGGCTGTCTACAAAGTCCGCGCTGCTATCAGCGAGGGACAAACAATGGCAGCCCCCCTGGCAGAAAGTGGGGTCTTTCCTTCCATGGTGTGTCAGATGGTGGGTGTGGGTGAATCTACAGGGGCCTTGGATGCCATGCTCGAGAAGATAGCCGATTACTACGATGATGAGGTGGATGCTGCTGTTTCCAGCCTGACAGCCATGATTGAGCCCTTTATGATGGTCTTTTTGGGTGTGACGATCGGGGGGTTGGTTGTTTCCATGTATTTGCCTATCTTCAAGATGGCAGGCATGGTTGGCCAATAGCGCGGTGGATGAAGTGGCTTCTCAAGTATTTCGGAATGCGGATTGCAGGGCTGTCCTCTTTGCAGGTGTTAAAAGGTTCAGGGTTTCGGTGAACCCTGAATCTCTGAACCCCTGAACTTTTCCCTTTTTTTGTCTCAAGCCTCATGGTCCGATTCAAGGGCCGTTATTCCCTCATTGCCTGTCTATAGACTTTCACGTATTAAATTTCACTGCGTTATCAGTCGTCGGCGTATTACAATACAGCCTCCTCCCTCTGGCCTTGTGAAATTTAATATTTGAAAGTCTATATCTTCGAACCCTGTGGCCTAGTTAAGCCCGGCCTTTTGCCTTGACACGTTATGGCAAATGGGCTAGCAAAGATTTCTTAAACTTTTCGGTGAGGTATCGGTGTACTGTGGACGAATCGAGTGAAGTTGTTCGCCAACGACGAGAAAAAGCAAAGGCACTGGCTGACCAGGGTGTCGAGCTTTATCCCAACGATTTCAAGGTGTCTCACAGTGTCGAGGACGTAAGGAAGCATATTGGCAAAAAAGATACGGCTGCCGATGATTCGACTTTTTTTGCAATGGCTGGCCGGATTGTCGGGCTCAGGTCTTTCGGAAGGGCTGCGTTCCTCCATTTCAAGGATTACACGGGGCAGCTTCAAGCTTACGTAAAAAAAGACGAGGTTGGCGAAGATGCCTACGAGTTGTTCAAACAAGTTGACATTGGTGACTTCATCGGAATCAAGGGGACAATATTTCAGACAAAGACAGGTGAATGGACTCTTTTGGCCAAAGGGATTTGCCTGCTTTGTAAGGCGGTTAGGCCACTGCCCGAAAAATTCCACGGACTAAGGGACCCGGAGAAGCGTTACCGCCAGAGGTATCTTGACTTGATTATGAACCCGGGTGTCCGGGACATTTTTATCAACAGGGCACGAATTATTCGAGCCTTTAGGGACTATCTACTTGAACAGGGTTTCCTCGAGGTGGAGACACCCATGATGCAGCCCATCCCCGGCGGGGCTGAGGCTACCCCATTTAAAACATTTCATAACGCATTAGGCATGGAGCTTTTCTTGCGGATAGCACCCGAGCTCTATCTAAAGCGATTGGTGATTGGGGGGGTTGATCGAGTTTTTGAAATAAACCGAAATTTCAGAAACGAAGGTGTTTCAAGCCGACACAATCCGGAATTCACCATGTTGGAATTCTATGCGGCTTATGCGACGTATGACGATCTTATGAATTTTACCGAGGAGATGTTCCGATTCGTGACCCAGCGGGTTTTTGGGGCGACTCATTTTACATACCAGGGGATGAACATTGACTTGGATGGACCTTGGCGACGATTAACACTGAAGGAAGCACTGAGTGATCTGGGCGGCATTGATTCTTCCCTGTTCAATGATCGGAAGCGATTGCTCGATTTTGCCGAATCCAAAGGGATCCACATTACGAAAAAAGGGCGGAGAGGCAAGATCCTGACAAAGCTTTTCGACGTATTAGTGGAGCCCAAACTGACCGAGCCCACTTTTATTACAGGCTATCCAGTGGAAATCTCGCCACTTGCCAGGAGGAGCAGCTCGGACCCTGATATGACCGAGCGATTCGAGCTCTTTATTGGAGGCTACGAGATCGCCAACGGGTTTTCGGAACTCAACGACCCTATTGACCAGAAAAAGCGCTTCTTGGATCAGGCTAAAAATCGTGAGGAAGGTGACGAAGAAGCACACTACATGGACGAAGACTACCTGTTAGCTCTCGAATACGGCATGCCTCCAACAGCGGGTGAAGGCATCGGCGTTGACAGATTTGTCATGTTGCTGACCGATGCGCCTTCCATCCGTGAAGTGATCCTCTTTCCCCTGTTAAAGAATATTAGTTATTAGTTATACCTCGAAAGGCCACAAATGACACTTTTTCGCCGGCCATGAACATTAATAGCCGTGTTGCTCAGGCTTGCAATAGCCAGCTATTCCGCGCCTTCGCGCCTTGCTCTTGATGCTCATGACTCACCGAGAAAAGCGCAACTTGTGACCTTCCGAGGTATAGTTGGTCATTTGTCATTGGTATGATTCGTTTACCACTTGTGACAAGAGACAAATGACAAATAACCAGTGACAAATAACCAGTGACAAATAACCAATGAGATTTGAATTCTTCGTGTGCCTTAGGTACCTTCGGGCAAAACAGAGACAGGTTTTTATTTCAATTAACGCCCTGATATCTATCGCAGGGGTCATGCTGGGCGTTATGGCTATGATGGTCGTGCTGGCGGTTATGACCGGATTCAGCGCGGATATCAAGTCAAAAATCCTTGGAATGAATGCCCATATCCGAGTCATGAGTCGAATGGGCAAACTGAAGTCGTATAATGAGGTCATCAAGGAGATTGAGGCCGTGGAGGGGGTGGAGGCTGCAGCTCCTTTCATTCACAGTCAAGTGATGCTTCGGTGCGGCCCCTCTGTTTCCGGGGCCATCTTGAAGGGAATCGACCCTTCGCGGGCTGGTCGGGTGTTGGATTTGGAAAAGTGCATGAAGGGGACCGATTTGCAAGCATTGGCTCAAGAGAACAGCTCGCGGACAGTGACAGAAACAGCACCCCCTCCCGGGATCATCTTAGGAAAGGAGCTTGCCAGGCTGCTGACAGCGAATCCGGGAGACGAACTATACGTCATCTCACCCTTAAGCGGAAGCCTTACACCGATTGGGGGTCGGGTGCCACGTATGAAGAAATTCAGTGTCGTGGCTCTGTTTGATTCAGGGATGTACGACTATGACACGACTTTTTCCTATGTTTCGATTGAATCAGCACAGCAACTCCTGAAGCTTAGAGATACGGTCCATGGCATAGAGGTGAGGGTGGATGACGTCTATAGTGTCAAGCGCATTTCTGATGCCATCCTGGAGCACTTAGGACCAGGTTATTGGACTCAAGACTGGATGCAGATGAACAGGAATTTTCTTTCGGCCTTAAAACTGGAGAAGGTTGTCATGTTTATCATTCTGGTAATGATAATTTTAGTGGCTGCCTTCAATATTATCAGCACGCTGATCATGATGGTCATGGATAAAACCAAGGAAATTGCTATCCTGAAATCCATGGGTGCCAAGGCAAAGAGCATCATGCGAATTTTTGTGATGGACGGTCTTATCATTGGCGTGGTGGGGACTATCCTCGGCTTGATGGGAGGCGGTTTGCTTTGTTATTTGTTAAAGCGGTACGAATTCGTGAAGCTTCCGAGCGACGTGTACTATATTTCTACGCTCCCCGTCAAAGTCCAGGTGCTGGACGTGACTATCATAGCGCTATCGGCCCTAGCCATTAGCTTTCTGGCTACTCTCTACCCGTCGTATCAAGCGTCCAGATTGGAGCCAGCAGCAGCCATCAGGTATGAATAGCCAGCAGCCGTTGATAAGCGTCATAGGGGTTCACAAATCGTTCATCACGAGTGGCAACCGGGTGGACGTGCTGCAAGGTGTCTCTTTGGAAATCGAGCAAGGAGAGATGGTTGCCATTGTTGGGGCCTCCGGGGTGGGCAAGTCAACCCTTCTGCATGTGCTGGGGACCTTGGAACGGCCGGATAGTGGAGATGTTCTTTTCAAAGGCAAGAGCGTTTTTGGTTATGATGATGAGAGACTCGCTTCTTTCCGCAATCAGACCATTGGTTTTGTATTTCAATTTCATCATCTGCTGCCGGAATTTGACGCCCTCGAAAACACTATGATGCCCGCTTTGATAAAAGGGATGAACGCCAAAGAGGCGTCTGAACTGGCCGAAGCCATATTGGTACGTGTGGGCATGAAGCATCGCTTCAGGCACCAGGTAGGGGAACTCTCCGGTGGTGAACAACAAAGGGTCGCTGTGGCCAGGTCTTTGGTGCTCAAACCTTCCGTGTTGTTGGCAGACGAGCCAACGGGGAACCTCGATACCAAGACTGGTGAAACCATACATGACCTTTTGATTTCATTAAACCGCGATGACGGTGTTACCGCCGTGATCGTCACCCACAATATGAAATTGGCAGAAAGACTGTCCCGTCAGGTGACGTTAATAGACGGCAAAACAGTGCCAGTGAATTGAGATGATACGTTTACAGAGACATATACTTAGACACTGGTTGTCTGCTGTTGTGATTTTGTTGGCGTGGTGGCCGAGTGTTTTGGCCCAGGAGAGTGTGCCAGTGGTCGTTTTGCCCTTTGAGGTGCATACCCCTGAAGGGGCCGAGTCCTTGAGGGACCACATTCAGACCCTGCTTGTGCAGCAACTCAAAGAGGATAGTGTTTTGGCCGTAGAGGCACCGTTTGCAGGTGAACCGATCCCCACGGGTAAAGCAGTCTTGGGCGTGGATCATTACCGTTCATTGGGCATGAGCGTTGGTGCCGATTTTGTCATTTGGGGAAGCTTCACGCAGATGGATAAACGTTACAGCCTGGATGCCAAAATGGTAGAGTCCTACGGTGAAAAGCTTCCGGATGCCTTTTATGTGGAAGGGGAAGGCATTGAGAGCCTGGAAGATTCGGTTCGTCAACTGGGCCGCGACCTTAGTATGAAGATACTCAAACGGGAGAAGGTCGTACAGGTCGTGATCATGGGGAACAAGCGGATAGAAACTGAGGCCATAAAAAGGGTTGTCAAGACTAAGAAGGGTGATACGTATCTGGCAAAGCACATACAGGATGACGTAAAATCGGTTTTCAGGATGGGGTATTTTGGTGACGTTCGAGTAGAGGCCAGCAACACGCCTGAAGGCAAGGTTGTGACTTTTCAGGTTACGGAAAAGGAGACGCTTCGTAACATCGAAGTCAAAGGCAACAATGCATTGGATGATGAAAAGATCAAAGACTTGATCCACATGAGACAAGGGTCTGTCCTAAACGTCAACAGCCTTCGAGATGCCCAAAGTGAGATTGAAAATCTTTACAAAGAAAAGGGTTATCATCATGTCGAGGTAAGCTATGAGATAGAGCCTGTCTCAGATACTCGTGCTGATGTTATTTTTGTCATCAAAGAGGGTGAGAAGGTCTTTGTCAAGGTAATCTCTTTTGAGGGAAACAATGCCTTTGATGACGATACGTTGGAGGACGTGATGAAGACAGCGGAGAAGGATTGGTTTTCGTTGCTTACGTCATCGGGCGATTTGGATTATGAAGTCTTGGACCAGGATGTATCCAAGATAGCTGCTTACTATCACAATCACGGCTACATTCAGGCAAGAGTTGGTGAGCCAGAGATTACCTATGATGGGCGCTGGATTCATATCACTATCAAGATAGAAGAGGGGCCCCAGTTTAAGGTTGGCAGAGTTGACCTTGAGGGAGACCTGATTCAGCCGAAAGATATCTTGCTTGAGAAGATAAGGATTTGCAGGCAAGGGGTCTACAACCGGGAAGTGATAAGACAAGACCTCCTTGCTCTGGGGGACATATACTCGGATGCAGGCTATGCTTACCCTGATATTTCACCGCGTATTGATCAGGACTTTGAAGAACACAAGGCCAATATCACATATGTGATCAACAAGGGACCACTCGTTTATTTCGAAAAGATCGTAATTGCCGGCAACACCAAGACCAGGGACAAGGTCATCCGCAGACAGCTCAACGTGTATGAGCAGGAACTTTATAGCGGGAAGCGATTAAAGAGGGGGGCGCAAAACCTCCACCGCCTTGATTATTTTGAGGACATCAAGATAAACACGGCAAAAGGTAGCGCTGATGACAAGATTATCCTCAAGCTCGACGTGACAGAAAAACCAACCGGAACATTCAGCTTTGGCGGTGGCTTCAGTTCTGTGGACAAACTGTTTTTTATGGCCTCGATTTCACAAAGGAACTTTCTTGGGAAAGGATATACCTTGAACCTCCTTGGCCAACTGGGCGGCAGAAGAAATACCTTCACATTTGGCTTCACTGAACCGTGGCTTTTTGACATGCCCCTGGTAGCAGGTTTTGATCTTTATATGACGGAGATGGACTATGACACGTATGACAAGGATAGCACTGGAGGGACCATTCGGTTTGGGTATCCGGTTCTTGATTACACCAGAGCCTTCCTGTCGTATAACTATGACCGGAGTGACATCAGAAATCTTACCGAAGACGCTTCCTATGCCATCAGGGATATGGAGGGGATAAACGTAGCCCACACCATTACCGCGGTTTTGCACCGCGATTCAAGAGACCGGGTCTTCCAGCCTACTAAAGGCTCGGATCATAGTATTACGGTCAAGCACGCAGGCATACCTTTTGGCGGAGATATTGGCTATACCAAGTTTGTGGGGGATTCCGGATGGTATTTCCCCCTTTTATGGGATACGGTCGGCCTGTTACATGGCCGCATCGGCTTTATCGGCGGAAACAGTACCGGCAAGGTGCCAGTATGGGAACGTTTCTACCTGGGAGGTATAGGCTCGGTGCGGGGTTATGAATGGCGAGATATCAGTCCCAAGGATCCGGATACTGATGATCCGATCGGCGGGAACAAGATGCTGCAATTCAATGTGGAGTTTATGTTTCCCATTGTAAAGAAGTCAGGTTTGCAGGGTGTGCTTTTCTACGATACGGGAATGTCCTATGAAAATGGAGAAAATATGGACCTCGGAGAGCTCAGAAGCAGTATAGGATATGGTATCCGGTGGTTTTCGCCCATGGGTCCGATTCGTTTGGAGTATGGTTACATTTTGGATGATAAACAAGGTCAGAAAGGTGAGGGACGCTTTGAGTTTGCCATGGGGGCGGCATTTTGAGTCATTTGTCATTCGTCGTTGGTTCACAAATGACCAATGACAAGACAAGGAGGTTTTTCATGAAGATGCGTACGGTTTTTATATCTGTCATTTTCTGTTTGTTTTGTACTGCCGGAGTCGTTTACGGGGCCGAGGTGGCAAAAATAGGGATTATAGACTTCCAAACGGTAATCGACGCCTCGATTGCCGGTAAGCGATCTGCTGTTGAGATCAAGAGCCAAGGAAAGAAAATGGAACAGGTCCTTAAAGAAAAAGAGGCTAAGATTGAGGAATTGCAGAAGTCCCTTGAGCAGAAGGCCCTGGTCATGAGCCTGGAAGCCCGCGAGGAAAAGGAACGGAACTTTCGGATCATGGCAAACGATCTACAGTCTCTCAAAAGACGGTACCTGGAAAATCTAAAGGACCTGAACCTTAAGCTCTCTGATGAGATCAAAAAAGACGTTTTTGAGATTGCTGAAGAAATAGGAAGGCGAGAGGGCTATTTATTGATTCTCGAACGCCGGTTTGGGGGTGTGGTCTATGCACCAGATACCATTGATATCACAGACCGGGTCATAGAGGCGTATGATGTCCTGGATACAAAACGTGCAGGAAAGAAAGACAAATCAACAGGCAGGTCAGAGGAAAAAGAGTCATAAGCGCTAAGTTGTTTTAAACGTTCACAGGTTACATTTATGCCGTACGGGATTGTTTTGAAAGATGAACGTCGAACATATTAAAAGATGAACATCGAACATCGAACGTCCAACATCGAATGAAAAACGATTATCTAAAATAAATGACGTCAAATGGGTGACAGGAAATGGAACTGACCGTAGGCAAGATTGCCGAGCTTGTCGGGGGTGAGCTGGCAGGTCCCGGTGATTGTATCATTCGGGGTGTTGCCGCCCTTGATGAAGCCGGCCCTGAGGACATAACCTTTGCCACATCTGCCAGGTACAGGGAACGGATTGATGAGACCGGTGCCAGTGCGGTGATTGTCCCGTTTGAGATTGATCGATCCAAGAAGATCCTTGTGCGTGTTGAAAACCCTTATTTGGCTTTAGCGAAGGTTTCGGGCCTGTTCCACGCTGTTTCACGGCCAGTGATTGGTATCAGCCAACAAGCACATGTGGGCAAGAAGTTCAGGCACGGCAAAGAGATCTCAATATATGCAGGTGTATTCATCGGAGACGACGTCACCCTGGGTGACTGCGTCACTCTCCACGCCGGAGTAATGATTGGCAACAGCGTGGAGATCGGAAACAATGTGGTTGTGCATCCCAATGTGTCTATTTTGGACCGTTGCCAGATTGGTAACAGAGTTATCATCCAGGCAGGATCTGTGATCGGCAGCGAAGGCTTTGGCTTTGCGTCTGATGGCGATAAGTACTATAAGATTCCCCAGGTTGGTATCGTGCGTATCGATGATGATGTTGAGATCGGTGCCTGCAATACGATAGATCGAGCCACCTTTGGCAAGACCTGGATCAAACGGGGCGTGAAGACAGATAACCTGATTCAAATTGCTCACAATGTAGTGGTGGGTGAAGATACTGTCCTTGTCGCTCAAGTGGGCATATCCGGTAGTGTTACGATCGGAAACCATGCGATTCTGGCCGCCCAGGCAGGAATTGCAGGACATCTTAACATTGGTGACCGTGCGACTATCGGACCCCAAGCGGGGATTGCCAAGTCTGTACCTGATGGTCAGGTCGTCACCGGTAGTCCCGGCATGCCCCATCGGTTGTGGTTAAGAGTTTCTAATATTATTCCGAAACTTCCTGATATGAAAAAGAAGCTAAGAGAGCTGGAGGGGCGAATCGAAGAACTGGAAAAGGTATAAAAAGGAATTAGAAGTGAAAATGGTATATGACATCCTGAAGATCATGGAGCTCTTGCCCCACCGGTATCCCTTTATTTTGGTTGATCGGATTATCGAACTGGTGCCGGATGAACGCATTGTCGGCATTAAGAATGTTACAATAAATGAACCGTTTTTCCAGGGCCATTTTCCGGGAACACCCGTTATGCCGGGTGTGCTCATTGTTGAAGCCATGGCGCAGATAGGAGGTGTGCTTGTTTATGCTTCTCTGCCGGAGGAAAAGAGGGGGGGCCCGGTCTACTTCATGGGCATTGATAAGGCCCGTTTCAGAAAACCCGTCGTTCCGGGAGACCAACTCGTGTTTGAAATAATCTGGACTAGAAGACGCGGAAACGTATCAAGAATGTTATGCAAGGCAACAGTGGACGGAAAGCTGGTTGCAGATGCCGAGATCACGGCCATGACAGGAGAAAAGCCATGATACATCCTACGGCTGTGATTGATTCAAATGCCTTGATCGATCCTGATGTAGAAATCGGGCCCTATGTTGTTATAGGTCCTGACGTTCAAATACATGCTGGCACTACCATTGGTGCTCATGTGACCATCGACCAGTATACGACCATTGGACCGGATTGCACGATTTTTCAGCACGCGGCCATAGGTGCCATGCCCCAGGATCTTAAATACAGAGGGGAAAAAACTTTTTTGAGAATCGGTCGTGGAACTACCATTCGTGAATTCGTGACGATTCACCGTGGAACCGGGTTCGGGGGGGGAATGACCGAAATTGGGGAAGAGAATTTTTTGATGGCCTATGTGCACATTGCTCACGACTGCTTCACTGGCCGAAAGGTTATCCTTGCCAATGCTGCAAGCCTGGGTGGTCATATCAAGCTGGGAGATTACGCGACCTTGGGGGCGTTTGTGGCGGTCCACCAATTTGTACGGATCGGAGACTTTGCCTTTGTGGGGGCTGTCACTGCGGTTACAAAAGACGTTCCGCCCTACATGCTTGCCTCGGGTACGCCCCGGGCAAAACTCCACGGGTTGAATGTCGTTGGGCTGAAGCGGCGTGATTTTCAAACAGAGACGGTCCTTGCTCTTAAAAAGGCCTATCGCATCGTGTTTCGCCTGGGGTTGACGTTGAACGAAGCGATCGAAAGGGTCAATGCAGAGGTCGATCAGGCCCCCGAGGTTACTAGTCTGGTAGAATTTATCAAGTCCTCGGAGCGTGGGATAACGAGGTGATGGAACGTATAGGACTAATTGCGGGAAGCGGACAGTTTCCTGTTGTTTTTTCAAGGGCAGCCCGGAAAAAGGGATTAAGGGTTTACGCTGTAGCGCATGTGGGAGAAACAGAAGGTCGCCTGGAGACGTTTGTGGAGGCGACAAAGTGGATCAAGCTGGGCCAGGTGAATCGACTCATTTCGTTTTTTAGGGACCATGGAGTCAGGGATGCGGTAATGGCTGGGGCTATTACAAAGACCAGAATGTTTTCTGATGTAAGGCCTGACCTAAGGGCACTGAAGGTTCTGGCCACCATGGACCACACGCAGGATGATGGAGTTCTTCGTGCGTTTGCCGACGAACTGGAAAAGGCAGGCATTACCATGCATGCCTCCACTTTTTTGGTGCCGGAGATCCTGGCACAAAAAGGCATTTGGACACGTCGCAAGCCCTCTAGGGCTGAGATGGCTGACGTGCATTTTGGGTGGCGTATAGTAAAGGAGATCGGAAGGCTGGATATCGGTCAGACGGTGGTTGTCAGAGACAGGGCAGTGATGGCAGTTGAGGCGATTGATGGTACTGATGCCACCATAAAACGAGGAGGGGAGCTTGGAAGAAAAAAAACTGTCGTTGTGAAGGCAAGCAAGCCAAACCAGGACATGCGATTTGACATGCCTGCCGTCGGAGTCAATACCATTCAGGCCATGTCTGATGTTTGCGCCTCGGTCCTGGCAGTTGAGGCAGACAATACAGTCGTATTTGATAGGGACGAGATGGTAAGGGTAGCGGATGAGAACGGGATTGCGATAATAGGTATGGAGTAAGACAAGTGCCTAAAGTGTCTAAAGTGAGCTAAAGTGCCTAAAGTTGTGATTATTAAGGATTGGGGAACCGGGGAATTGTGAATTGAAAGATATCTATCCGACCTCAATTCCTGAAATCCTCCTTTTCTTGACTTTAGACACTTTAGCTCACTTTAGTTCACTTTAGGCACTTTATATTAGTGAATAAACTATGAAACCTATACGTGTTGGGGTTGTTGGAGTGGGTTATCTCGGTAAGTTTCATGCCGAGAAATATGCGCGCCTGGAAAACGTTGAGCTGGTGGGCGTTGTGGATATTGTTGCCGACAGGGCAGAAGCTGTTGCCAATCTGCTTGGAACCGAATCATTCACGGATTACAGGGATCTCATAGGTAAGGTGGACGCGGTAAGCGTAGTTGTGCCTACACCGGTTCATTTTCCCGTTAGCCGTGATTTCCTGGAAAACAGTGTGGATACGTTGGTCGAAAAACCCATAACAGAGACCCTTGAGGAAGCGGATGCTCTCATTAGAGTTGCTGATTCCCATGGCTCGATCATCCAGGTGGGCCATCTGGAAAGATTCAATCCAGCGGTCATAGCACTGAGCAAGGTGGTAGACGAGCCATTGTTCATAGAGTCGCACCGTTTAAGTGCTTTTAAGGACAGGGGAACAGAAGTCGATGTCGTCTTAGATTTAATGATACATGACATCGACATCATATTGAAATTTGTAGACTCCGATCTCGAGAGCATGCATGCCGCTGGAGTTCCAGTCATGTCTTCACGCGTAGATATTGCCAACGCACGCTTGATTTTTAATAATGGTTGTGTTGCAAACGTGACTGCCAGCCGGATTTCAATAAAAAACATGCGAAAGATACGCTTCTTTCAGAAGGGCACTTATGTTTCCGTGGATTATGCAAACCACGATATTACCATCATCCGAAAGGATGGCCCAGGGACTGATCTTCCTGTCCCGGGGATGTCCATGGAACGATCGACCTTTGAAAAGGCCGATTCTTTGGAAACAGAGATAAGGTCATTTGTGGAGTCAGTAAGGACTCGACAGTCGCCATTGGTCTCAGCGCATGACGGCCGAAACGCTCTCAGTGTCGCCCTGGACATCATTGAGCAGATTGAGGCAAGCAGCAGGACTCTGGCCGAAAGTCGATCAACTTAGGTTATTTTATGCATGCCTCGCTTGCCGGTTGCGTTTTTTTGAAGAACTTTTTGCCGCAGACCGATCCTCGATACAAGCCACAAAACCGCACCCCTTTGCTGATACTGACGAAGATTCTGTGTCGGATATTTTTACTTCACGGGTAAATAATGAGCGCAACACAAAAAATCATGGTTATTGCCGGAGAAGCCTCCGGCGACATGCACGGTGCACGTCTTGTGAAGGCAATGCAAGAGCTTAACCCTGGGCTCGAGTTTTTCGGCATAGGTGGCAATCTCCTTCGACAAGCAGGCGTTGGCATAAGAGTTGATAATTCTCAAATAGCTGTTGTTGGAATTTCCGAGGCCTTTTTAAAGTTTAGAATCCTTCTCAGTGCACTCAGGGTTGCCAAGGAAGACTTGAGAAGGCTCCGCCCTGCTCTCCTTATTGTTATCGATTTTCCCGACTTTAACCTGCGCGTTGCCACGATGGCCAGGGAACTGGGTATCCCGGTCATGTATTACATTAGTCCTCAGATATGGGCATGGCGGGCCGGCAGAGTGAAAAAGATCAAGAAAGTGGTTGATCATATGGTCGTGATCTTTCCTTTTGAGGTGGCGTATTACAAAAGATGGCATGTCCCCGTGACCTTTGTTGGGCATCCTTTACTAGACAGCGTGATTTCCGTGACACCTACTAAGAAAAAGAAAAGCCTTAACAAAGGTGGCCTGCTGATCGGATTGTTGCCCGGGAGCCGAAACTCGGAGATTATGCGTCTTCTTCCAACTATGGTGCAGGCGGCAGGTATTGTCTCGGAGAAGATGCCGGGTGTCAGTTTTGCCATACCTGTGGCCCCTACGGTGGACAGGACTTTGGTGGAGGCTATTACCAAGGGGAGGGCTGAGAAGTTCTTGATCGTTTCTGGCAGGCTCGGTGACGTGTTGGATGAAGCTGCGTTGATCGTGACAGCTTCCGGGACCGTAACCTTGGAGGCGGCCATAGCAGGCACGCCCATGATCATCGTGTATAAGGTGTCGGGTTTCAGTTATTGGATCGGAAAGCGTATGATTCGGGTAAAACATATTGGCCTGGTCAACCTGGTGGCGGGAAGACCGATCGTGCCGGAGCTGATTCAGCACGAGGCCTCGGCCGAAAAAATCGCCCACCATACATTACAGATGCTGAGAGATAAAAGTTGTCTTTCCGAGATGCGACACCAACTGCTCCGTGTGCCACAGAGATTGGGCGCTCCGGGTGCCTCGAAACGGGCTGCAGAGGTAGCCATGAGTCTGCTTTCGCGTGAGCATAAGGGGGCCGCAGGCTAATGAATTTATCAAGTTTTTTCTCTGCGTTCTCTGCGGTAAATAGTTTTTTTCGACCATACGTGTTGAATAAATATCAATAATGACGTTTTACCTAAATTCTAAACTCGCAATTCGCAATCCGCAATCCGACAGCTTGAAGTGGCGGCTGGTCGGCTGGCTGGGGAAAGGTTTGGTCGATCTGATCTGCTCCACGATGCGGATTCGCTTCGTTGACTTAGAGAAGGCTCGATCTCTGATTGAGTCAAGGAGATTCATCTTTACCTTTTGGCATTCGAGGATATTGATGATTAGCTACCTTTACAAGGGGTGGGGTGCAGCCATCCTTGTCAGCAAATCCAAGGACGGGGAGATCATGGCACAGATACTCCAACGGCAGGGCCACGAGACCATCCGCGGATCTACTTCGCGGCACGGCCTTCGAGCAATGACCAAACTGATCAAGGCCCTCAAAAAAGATATTCGTCCTGGAGGGATGGTTCCGGACGGTCCAGGGGGTCCGCGGTTCAAGGTTCAGCCTGGTGTGATCGCCTTGGCTCAAAAGACAGGGTATCCTATTGTCCCTGTGAGTTACGGTGCCAAGAGGATAAAAATCTTTGCCAGTTGGGACCGCTTTCTCCTTCCTTATCCCTTTACTGAGTGTCGCGTTATTTTTGGCACACCTGTTTCCGTTCCCACAAAAATCGATGCAAAAGGCCACGAGTCTTATCGCCTGAGGCTTGAAGATGAACTCAACAGAATCACGAAAGTGGTGGACCGATACTATGGTCACAGGATAGATTAGTTTCGAGTGTCTAAAGTGTCTGAAGTGAGCTAAAGTGCCTAAAGTTGTGATTAGGGATTGAGGAATATAGGTAACGGTGAACTCTGAACCTGTGAACGCCTACAAAAAAACAAAAGGCACCGACTTGCCAAGTGTATCCCGCCGGATTTTTACCCTTGTAATATCACAGTGGCTTCGCCTCCTTTCGGCCATGTTGTGTATGATGGTGGTGGCAGGGTTGACTGCCGCGACGGCCTATCTTGTCAAGCCTGTAATGGACGATATCTTTGTTGACAAAGACAAGACCATGTTGATGCTCCTTCCACTTGTTATCATCTTACTCTACCTGTTTAGAGGAGCGGCCTTTTTTGGTCAGGCATATCTCATGAGTTATGTCGGACATAACCTTGTCAAGCAGTTGCGTGACAAACTCTACAGTCACATTCAGGTGTTGTCCTTGTCGTTTTTCCACAAACATGACACCGGCCTGCTGATGGCAAGAATTATGAACGACGTTAACATTGTCATGTCGATGGTATCCCAAGCCGTTACCGGGATACTAAGGGATTTCTTTACGATCATAGGGTTACTTTGTGTTATTTTCTATCGAGATTGGAAGCTGGCCTTGATTGCAATCACTGTTTTACCACTGGCTGTGATCCCCATTGTGAAATTTGGCAGGCGAATGCGAAAATTCAGCACCAGGACCCAGGAAGCCATGGCTGACGTAAGTTCGCTGCTCCACGAGACCTTTACGGGCACGAAAATTGTAAGGGCTTTCGGGATGGAGCCCTATGAAAACAGGCGCTTTTTTGAAAAGACGCTTCGATTATTTCAGTATGAAATGAAGGCCGTAATGGTCAGATCCTTATCTTCGCCTGTCATGCACTTCCTGGGGGGCATCGGTATCACACTCATAATCTGGTATGGCGGAAACAAGGTGATCCAAGGGACATCAACTCCGGGGACGTTCTTTTCTTTCATGACAGCTCTGATCATGTTGTACGAACCTATCAAGAGGATCAGCGAACTGAACAACATGATCCAGGAAGGCATGGCCGCAGCAGTTCGAATCTATCATATCCTCGATATGTCTTCGGAAATCGAAGAACGGCAAGACGCTGTGGCTCTCGATGCGGGGCGTCACTCAGTGATTTTTCGTAATGTTTCTTTCAAGTACGAAGACCAAATGGTCCTAAGAAATATCAACCTTGAAGTGAAGAGCGGCGAAATTCTGGCCCTGGTGGGAACGAGTGGTGGAGGCAAGACGACTTCGGTGAACTTGATTCCTCGCTTTTACGATGTAACCGAAGGCGCTGTCCTCATCGACGGGCACGATATCAGGGGTATGACGATCAAATCACTTCGCAATCAGATAGGGATAGTAACCCAGGACCCCATTCTTTTTAATGATACGGTTTACAACAATATTGCCTACGGTAATCTGAATGCATCCGAGTCAGACATCATAGCAGCGGCAAAGGCAGCCTACGCCTATGATTTTGTTCAAGGGTTTCCTGACTCATTCAATACCGTGGTGGGTGAGAAGGGGGTGCGACTTTCCGGAGGGGAAAAGCAACGCATTTGTATTGCGCGTGCACTTCTGAAGAATGCACCTATCCTTATCCTGGATGAAGCTACTTCTTCACTTGATACCGCGTCGGAACTGGCCGTTCAGCACGCCCTTGAAAACCTGATGCAGGGTCGCACGACCTTTGTGATCGCGCACAGGCTTTCCACAATCCATCATGCTGATCGTATAGTCGTAATTGTAAACGGGCAGATTGTAGAGGATGGCAAACATGAGGAACTCATGGCCCGCCAAGGCGAGTATTGCAAACTCTACAAAATGCAGTTTGAGAACAACAATTGCCAGAAGACGCATGAAAGTAAATAGCATTATTGCAAAATATGTGTTCAAGGAGATGATACCTCCTTTTATCATCAACCTGGTAGTATTTACCTTTATTTTCCAGATGGCCAAAATACTGGATGTTACCGACCTGGTCATAAACCATGGCGTGAGCCTGTCTTCTATCCTTCTCCTGTTGATATACGCCATACCTCGTTTCCTGGTCTTTGTACTCCCTGTGTCGATCATGATGGGTGTGCTACTTGCCTTCCTGAGATTATCAAATGACAATGAGATCATTGCTATGAAAGCTGGCGGGCTTAGCATTTATGGGCTTCTGCCCGCAGTATTCGTTTTCTGTCTTGTCGGGTGCCTGGTGACCGGTTTCGTGTGCATATTTGGATCTCCGTGGGGGCAGCTTTCTTCTAAGGCTCTATTGCTTGAAGCCGCCACATCAAATATTCATATAGGCTTAAAAGAGAGAAGGTTTAACGACAGTTTCGATGGTATCATGCTTTATGTCAGTGAAATCGATCCGCATGAGAAAACCCTCACCGATATTTTTGTTGAAGATCGGCAAACTCCCGGGATGGTAAGCACTATTATTGCTCCCAAGGGAAAACTCCTTGGCGAGACTGGAAAAGCTGCGTTCCGATTAACACTGTTCAACGGAATTGTTAATCAGGTCGATCAGAAGAGTAAGGCTGTCCACTCTATTCGTTTCGACACCTATGATATCAATGTTGAACTTGCCCAGGTGCTATCCGCCAAGAAACAGAGCCAGAAAAGCAGAAGAGAGATGAGTTTAGCGGAACTGCGCGAGAGTTTGAAGAAGGCTGCACAAAAAAATGCCGAATACTATTCAACCTTGATGCAATATCATGAGAAGTTTTCCATTCCCTTTGCATGTTTTGTCCTCGGTCTTATAGCTGTCCCCTTGGGGATTCAATCAAACTTTGCAAAGCGGTCTTTTGGAATGATGCTTGGTCTGTTTTTTTTTCTCGTTTACTATGTGCTGATGTCCGTTGGCTGGGTTCTTGGTGAAGCAGGGACCTGCGCACCCATTATTGCTATGTGGGGTCCCAACCTGGTGATCGGGGCCGTTGGTATGTACCTTCTAATTTCAAGTGCAAGGGAGCGTCCCCTGTTGGCCAAACTGACCGGTTTTCTTGACACACAATGGGAAAAAATTCGTTCGGGAAAAGCAAGTTAGATGACAGTACTTAACAAATACCTGATCAGAGAATTGATGAAGTATTTTTGTATGGTGCTTAGCAGTGTGGTGGGCATATATCTCGCGGTTGATTTTTTCGAGAAAATTGATAACTTTGTAGAGGCCAAGGTGGCCCTGTCAAGGGCCGTTGTGTTTTTTGCGCTCAGGATTCCTTTTATAGTGGCCCAGATAACACCTGTGGGTCTTTTGCTGGCTGTGATAATAGTCTTTGGTCTCATGGTCAGGAACAATGAGATAGTAGCCTTAAAAAGCGGTGGAGTGAGTGTCCGTTGTCTCTTCAAGCCTATTCTTGTTATAGCCGCAATATTTAGCGCCCTCCTTTTTTTCTTTAGCGAGTCTTTAGTCCCGATGACCATGAGGAGAGCAAATGAGATATGGCAAGGTGAAGTCAGAAAGGAATCTGCAGTTACCTCCAGGGAAAAGAATATCTGGATCAAAGGTAATCGCTCCATTTTCCTCATTAAGTATTTCATGCCTTCTGATAAGGCGATATTTGGCGTAACGCTGAATTTTTTTGACGAGCAGTTCCGCCTGATAAGATGCCTTGATGCTCAAAAGGGTGTTTATTCCGGAGGGAGATGGCATTTCTTTGATGTCATTGAGCAGGTTCTATTGGAAGATGATGGAAGCTATAAGGTCACCTGTCTGCCGGAAAGTACTGAAAAACTCGAATTTGCTCCCGAAGATCTAAGCAGGGTTGTGAAGAAGTGTGAGGAAATGAGTTACAGTGAGCTGTCCGGATATATACGGGAGGTTGAACAAGAAGGATACGATGCTACAACTTATAGGGTAGACCTAAGTGCCAAAATAGCCTTTCCCTTTGTATGCATTATCATGAGTATTGCAGGGGTTGGTTTGGCCCTTTGGAGGGAAAAGAAGGAAGGGCTTGCCAGTAGTATTTTTTCAGGTATTGTGATGGCATTTCTTTATTGGACCATTTACAGCTTTTGTCTGTCGTTGGGATATGGGGAGATCTTGCCACCGATGATAGCAGCATGGTTAACTAACTTCATATTTGCATGCCTTGGGACCTTCATGCTACTCAATGCCGATTGAACACGATTTTGGCACTGGCTGAGCCCTTGCAATGAGCGTGATAGAGGTCACTATATGGTGAGTCTTTTGGGACGTAAGGTAGAGCGAGTGATGACTCGATGCGATATGGCTTCCCGTGCCTTTTCATCACCTCTTGAATTCTTGCTCTATGCATGCTCTAAAGTTTATCAAGTGGCCGTGAGATTCCGGCTACATCTGTACAATAAGGGCGTCTTGAAACAAAAGAGCCTGCCGTGCAAGGTTGTTTCGATAGGCAACATAACCATGGGAGGCACTGGAAAAACCCCAATGGTGCACCATGTGGCAACTCTATTGAAAGGGCTTGGCCTCGATGTAGCTGTTATTAGCCGGGGATATGGGGGGCAGGCCCAGTGTTTGGGGGGAATTGTATCGGATGGCAAGGCCACATTGATGGGAGTGCGGTCATCAGGGGACGAACCTCAACTGTTGGCTTCGAAACTCAAGGGAGTCCCTTTGCTCGTCGGGAAAAACCGCTATCAGGCAGGCAGGCGCGCCTTCTCCAGTTTTGGGTCATCAGTTTTGGTTCTTGATGATGCGTTTCAGCACCTGGCCTTGAAAAGGGATCTGGACCTATTGCTTTTGGACAGTACGCATCCTTTTGGTAACGGCTATTGTATCCCAAGGGGCACGCTGCGTGAGCCCGTGGAACATATAAAACGTGCCAGCGCTTTTGTTCTGACTCGATGGCGAGCGGATGGGAGCAATTTAACTCAAGAGCGCTCTATCATCAGCGCCCACGGGCGTCCGGTTTTCCGGTGCAAGCATGTCCCTGAAATGCTCTTTGCGGCCGGCCGCAAAGAGGTGCTCGATGTAGCCGGTCTGAAAGGACGAAACCTCTTTGCGTTTTCCGGTATTGCCCGAAATGAGTCTTTTCGTGAAACCATTGCCGGGCTTGAAGGAAATATTTCAGGCTTCCTTGACTTTGTTGACCATCATCGGTATAGCCATCACGACCTGAGGCTCATTTGGGAGACGGCAAGAGACCTGAACGTTGATAGCATCATTACAACTGAGAAGGATTACGTCAATATTTCGACTGATATTCCATCATCGCCGCAATTGTTAGTTCTGGAGATTACCATCTCCTTCGGAGATGATACAGAAGCCTTTGAAGAGTATATCAAGACCTGGGCGTTGTCCATTTAAGCGGTCGATTGGTTGATTAGAAAATCATTCGACCACTCAATCATTCTTACGAAGGGAGGTAAAGGTATGACAATCAGCCAGGAGTTGTTGGATATTTTGGCCTGTCCAAAGTGCAAAGGGGATATTTATCTCAACGATAAAAAGGACGGTCTTATCTGTGATAAGTGTAAGCTCCTTTATGAAATCAAGGATGACATTCCCATCATGCTAATTGACGAAGCAAAGCCGATAGAAAGCTGAAGGGGAAAACGATTACGAAAGACCTGAGTTGGAGCAGTATACGTGAGAGTATCAGTTATCATAACTACTTACAACCGAGCGGAGACATTGGTCAAGGTGTTGGAAAGTCTGGGGAATCAAACCAGGATGGCCGATGAGGTCATCGTGGCTGATGACGGTTCCGGAGCAGAGGCTGTTGAATCAGTTCGCCACTTCATTGCCTGTTCCTCGTATTCGCTACAACACGTGTGGCAAGAGGATCGGGGATTCAGAGCCGCAGAAATCAGAAACAAAGCAATCAAGAGATCAAAAGGAGAGTACATAGTCCTGCTTGACGGAGACTGCATTCCTGAAAAGCACTTTATTGAAGATCACCTTTTGCTTGCCGAGCCAGGCTACTTCTTCCAGGGCAAGAGGGTTCTTATAAGCAAAAGGCTTTCCCTCACCTTTACGCATGAGGATGCAAATTCCACGCCTAGACTCCTGGGGTATGCTCTCAGACGAGATATATCAAATAGTCATCACATAGTAAGACTTACATGCTTCCCTTCGTATTCCTCCACCAGGCTGCGTGGAATGCGCAGTTGTAACATGAGTTTTTTTAGGAAGGACATATGCGCTGTTAATGGATTCAATCAAGACTTTGAGGGATGGGGACGGGAAGACTCTGAACTCGCGGTTCGTTTTTACCGTTACGGTCTGAAGAGAAAAGAGCACCCATTTATGGCCATCTGTTTCCACCTCTGGCATCCGGACCATGACAAGACACGACTTTCCACAAATGATGAGCTTCTGAGAAAGGTTGTGGAATCAAGTGAATACACATGTTCCAACGGGCTGGTGAAAGAGCAAGGGGCATAGAGCAAAGAGCAGGGAGCATGGAGCAGGGAGCAAAG
>JAUVJO010000390.1 GCA_030592345.1 Deltaproteobacteria bacterium | reverse complement strand
TACCTTGTCTTATTTCGATTGCTGAAATAGAGCGCAACACCGATCAATCCAAAGATATATCCAATACCCCCGACGATCTCACTCACAGTCGGGCCCTTGTTTTCGCCAACAGCGAGCTTTCTGAGGATTGGCCCGAGCTTTTCAGCCAGGACCTCCTCCATAACGGACTTAATGGCCTCTTTATCAGTGCAAAGGACTTCTTCTTGCTTGATTTCAGGGGGCTGTTCATGACCCTTATCATATCCGGAACCCACTGCGCCTGTCATTTCACTGGCAGAGAGTAAATATTCAGCCCTGTGCCCCACGGAGTCATTGAGGACGATTTTGAGATCCGTTTTCTCGGGTATCTTAAAAGAAAACCTCCCCTCTTCATCTGTCTTTCCGGTTAACACTATTTGCCCTTCTGGGTCAAAGACATCTATCCGGGAATGAACAGGCTTCGTGCCATCGGAGAAGAAGCTTTCTGTATAAACCGTGTCCCCTTCGACCCATGCGAAGACATTCACCCTGTGGGCCATCGATAGGGTGGGGGCAAATAAGCAAAAAAACCAAATGGTGCTTGCCAAAATCAGTCTGTTCCGTTTCATTCCATACTCCAAATGACAGCGTAAGGATCTGTCCCCTCACGGGTGATCTTTTGTACCATGGCTGCTTGGCCGAAGAACTTCTTGACATCCCCTACGTACTTGAGTTTGTCATCTAATCTCATGGAAGCCAGCTTGATAGCCACCGTGGCCCTGGAAATAAGAAAAACGGGATTCGACTTTCCTCCGGGAGGTGCCAGGTCCTGATTCTTCACGCCGGTGTCCTTGAAGAGACCTTTCCAGTCAAAGCCCACAACAACTCCTTCACAGGAATTGGAGCTTTTGCTTACACGCATGGCAATAATCGGCAGCGGGGACAGGGGAATACCATCAAACCACAGGTCTCCTGCATATTTTTTCAACTTTTCTTTGCTCACCAGTTTGGCAAAAGTACCTCTTTTGCCGACTGTGGCGTCATACATGGTTTGCAGGGCGTCGTTGGCGCAAGTGGGTGGCGCCCCCACAAAAACGTATCTTTCGCCCTTGCGCAGGGGATAATTCCTCTTCAAATGCTCCCCGATAAGATAGCCCGCGTTTAGCCCGGGACAGATGTGATTATGGAATTGGGCGCATTTGAGGAGATACCAGGATGCGCCGGCAGACCACGAATTGCTAATGGTTACTACAGAAAAAAGGGCCTCTGTGCCGATGATCCCGGAAGCGGCAGTCTTCCATGCCTCACTCCCTAAAATCTTGTCAGGGGAGACGTTTAAGACCTGTTGTTGAAACCCGTTTTTCTTCCATTTCATGAACACCACCTTCCCGGTATCCTTTCTGTACAGCGCACACCACAGGGGTTGGGCGTAAGGTGTGTGAACTACCAACAGGCTTCGCGTGCCCATAGAACATGCGGTAACATTGGATACAATATCCAGAAAGGGTTCCGTGGTCTTGTCATTGACCGTGCCGTATGAAGCATTGGTCAGGACAAGCATCTTTTCATCGCCTTTTTCAAGACCCAACTCAGTGCGGGCCTTGAAGGCGG
This sequence comes from Deltaproteobacteria bacterium, assembly GCA_030592345.1. Lineage (GTDB taxonomy): Bacteria > Desulfobacterota > Desulfobacteria > Desulfobacterales. The sequence continues at coordinate 1,361 of JAUVJO010000390.1, read as the reverse complement.
CGTTCATTGCCTGTACCATTTCCTTGGTGTATTTGATTTCCCTGTATTCCTCAAATCCACAACCTAGAGCAAGGACCTCTGTAAAAAGAAAAACAACCCCAGCAAGAAGTAAAGTAACCGTAATGCTTTTTTTCATCTTTAGACCTCCTAAACGTCTTGGAATTTCAATCTGCCTGCCGTAGAAGAATCACAGCTAAAAAGAAGAATGTTAATGCCCTATATTTCATGATTTCGTTTTCTCTTATATAGAGTTCCAGAAAAAGATTTTGGGCTGCGTTATCGGTCGAAATCCTCGACGACGTACAGTCAGTACGCCTTACTCGAATTTCTCCCTCTGGCCTTGCCAAAATCTTTTTCTGAAACTCTATAGCCAAAATAGAGATAAACCAATATGCCTAAACCCACTGTTGCTAATCCGAACAGAGATGTGATGGGCCTGCTCCTGATGGAAAAATAGATAATCCACAGGTTTCCCAGGATAAACAGTAAAGGCGTCACAGGGTATAGGAACGTCTTATAACTGCGAATTATGTCAGGGGCTCTAATCCTGAGCACCATCATTCCCACAACGGTTAGCATGGCACATAACGAGAGCGTAAAACCAATGTATAACAGGAGCTTGTCAAAAGATGCGGTTATAACCATAATAATGGCAATACCTGCTTGCAGCAAGATAGCATAGACGGGCGTCCTGCGAAGGTTACTCACCCTGCCAAAAAGCTCAAAGAAGAGGCCATCTTTTGCCATGGCATAATAGACCCGTGGCCCAGTCATAATCATAGCGCTTAGAACTGACAGAAGGCCAACGGCAATAGCCCCGCTAAAATATTTGCTGATATGGTTACCGAACAACGAAACGGCAGATTTTGACCCGACTTCAAGGACCCCGCTCATTTCCTTTGCAGGCAGTGCGTAAATATAGACAACGTTCAAAAGGAGATAAAGACACATGACCAGGAATGTGCCGGTAAATAGTGCAAGCGGGATATTTTTGCTTGGCTTCTTGATCTCACCTCCCAGATAGGCAGCGGCATTCCATCCACTATAAGCAAATGAGACAAAGATCAGCGAGATAGCAAACTTGTCTTGAAGCAGTGAGCTCATGTCCAAACCTTCAGAGAAATTGGCTGTCGAGCCATGACCCAGAGAGAGTCCACCTACAACAAAGACAAGGATGAATCCTATCTTAAAGACGGTCAATCCATTTTGGACTCTGGTGCCGAGGAAAAGACTGTGATAATGAATCAGCGAAAAGATTGTGATAATAGCCACAGCCAGTATGGTGATTGGTGATATGGTGAGAATATTGACCCCCAACAAACGAATGGTGAATTTTGAGCTGAAAGCTACTGGCAGCGCGC
>JAUVJO010000130.1 GCA_030592345.1 Deltaproteobacteria bacterium | reverse complement strand
TGAGCAATGAGCATCAAGAGCAAGGCGCGAAGGCGCGGAATAGCAGGCTATTGCAAGCCTGAGCAACGCAGCTATTGGTGTTCATGGCCAGCGAAAAATCGTTATTTGTGGCCTTTCGAGGTATAACTTACCCAAAGATGCGCATCAACACCTTGGCGCAATTTTTTTTTGCCCTGGAATTTAGGGGCTCGCCCCAATTCGGCAACAACTGGCACATACTCAATGTCGTAGATCCGCCGCAGGCGGATAGAATTCCCGAGACGTTTTTCCAGGAGCGTATTCTGTTTTGGCAGGTTTCATACCAGACGACAAAATTGCTGACGTTCGAAATGCAGCCAATATCGCTGATGTGATTTCACAGTATGTTGCCTTGAAATTGGCCGGGAAAAACTTCCTTGGGCTGTGTCCGTTTCATGCCGAGAAAACCCCATCTTTTACTGTCAGCGAAGAAAAGCAAATATTTCACTGTTTTGGCTGTGGGCAGGGTGGAAATGTTTTTACCTTTGTGATGCTTTATCACAATCTAAGTTTTCCAGAGGCCGTTAGATTCTTGGCCCAGAAATATGGGATTGATATCCCATTCGGACACATGTCACCCGGCCAGAAGCGGCAGTTGGAAGAAAAGGAACGGCTTTACAAGATTAACCGGCAAGCATCTGACCATTTCAAGGGGATGCTGCTGGAGTCCCCTTTGGGCAGGCCTGCCATGGAGTATCTAAGAAAACGCCAGATGACGACAGACGTCATTGATCGCTTCTGGCTGGGCTATGCCCCGGGGGGATGGAGCAACCTGATAGAACACTTCTCAAAAAAGCGGGTGCCGCTTGAAAATGTGGAAAAAGCTGGCTTGATCATCCCTAAGAGGGGAGGATACTACGACCGATTCAGGGCTCGGATCATGTTTCCAATTGTCGATATTCATGGGAGAGTAGTGGGTTTTGGCGGGCGCACCCTTGATGAGAGCCTTCCCAAGTACCTTAACTCACCTGAAACGCCCATTTATCATAAGAGCCGAACATTGTATGGGTTGCATGTGGCCAAAGACCATTGCCGTCAGACCGGCTCTGTTTTTGTTGTTGAGGGGTACTTTGATCTTCTGGCCCTAAACTGTCACGGCATCAGTAACGTTGTAGCCAGCCTTGGAACAGCCCTTACGCGGGAACATATTCGGATTTTAAAGGGCTATGCAAAGCAAGTGACGCTTGTCTTTGACTCGGACGAAGCTGGCACGAAGGCCGTTGAGCGTGTCCTGCCCTTGTTTGCAGAGGAAAATGTGGATGTCCGAATTATTGGGCTGCCCGAAGGAAAGGACCCGGACTCCTATCTCCTTGAAGCAGGTGGCAGTCAATTCATGGCCGAACAAGCTTTAGACGCGATGGAGTTTCTAATGGCCTCGGCCATCAAGAAGCACGGCCTTTCCCCGCAAGGCAAGGTGAGAATCGTGGAGGCACTAAGAGGTCCGCTCGGCTCCCTCGCTGACGGTGTAAGCGTGGCGGTTTATGTAAGGGATTTGGCTGAGCGGCTTGATATTGACGAGTCCGCCATCTTGGAACGGATCCGCTCCTCGGCTAAAAGAGGAAAAAGAGAACGTTCTCCAGCCAAACCCGGAAATGGTTCCAAGCTGGAGCAAACCGTCATCGCCATGATGCTCCAATATCCTGAGATTCTGTCCGGATTCAATGCCCAGGAGATAGTCGAGAGCCTTGAAACAACGGTGCTAAGGAAGATAGGGCAAATTATTTTAGACAGATTCAAGGCAGATCAACCCGTGGCAGGTGCTGATTTGATAGCCGAGAGCCATGACCCTGAAATTAGGAATGTGATATCTTTCCTCGAAGTGAAAGACGGATCATGGGATCGAGAAAGTTGCCATAAAATCGTCAATCAATACCAAGCCTGCCTAATAAAAAAGCAGCAAAGGCTGTTGTTGAGCAGAATCAGAGAGGCTGAAAAGGCTAAGGACGAGCAATTACTACTTGAACTCCTTGCAGAGAAACAGAGAAGGAAAAATCGGAACACCCATTTGGAGGGAGATTTTTATGGGCAAGAAGTCTGAGGTTGAGGATTTAAAACAACTCATCACCAGAGGGAAAAAGCAGGGTTATCTTACTTATAAAGAACTAAATGATTCATTGCCAGATGGTGAGGTATCTTCCGACCAAATCGATGAAATGATGATGGTCTTTAATGAACTTGATATTGAGATCATCGACGGCAAAAAGATCGGAGTACTTGAGCACCAGGCCCCCAAAAGAGTCCTTAAACAAACGCCAGTATCGGCTTCTGACTCAGACAAAGAAACCTTTGGTCGCGTCACAGATCCCGTCAAGATGTATCTGCGCGAGATGGGCTTGGTGTCTTTACTGAGTCGAGAAGGAGAGGTTGAAATTGCCAAACAGATCGAAGCTGGGGAACAGCAGGTTTTGATGGCTTTGGTGGAGTGTCCGATAGGCGTTAGGTCGACAGTGAATCTGGGCGAAAAATTGCGAAGCAATGAGATACGCCTGAGGGACGTCCTGCGCGACGTGGATGAGACCGATGCTTACATCGAAGAAGCAGAGCACACAGAGAAGGCCTGTGCCATTATTGACAAGGTCAGAAGGATTAATCAGCAAATTGAAGGATACAGAGAACGGCTGTTTGGCCCGCCTATGAACCGTGAGGAACGTCGGCGAGTGAGGAGGTGCGTCAATCGAAGGAATCGTAAGATTTTCAACTATATCAAGGATTGGAGACTGGAGTCGAAATGGATTGATTCCATTATAAATGAAATCACGGAGCATATTTCATGTTTTGAGGATTTCGAAAATTCATTTACCCATTGCGCTTCTCAAGCAGGTATCACGTTGACTGAGATGCGCGAAGGCTGCAAGGCGAGGAAAAGATTTGTCGAAAGGTTCTGGAAACAGAGCAAAGTCAAGAAAAACGACTTTGACGACCTTGTGAGACGAGCCAGCGAAATAAGGGAGACTATCTTGCAGAAGGAAGTCCAGTTGGGAATCAGAAGCCAGAACATAAAACGTGTACTGGCTCGAATCGAGCAAGGTCAATACAATACGCGGGTAGCCAAGGCAAAAATGGTGAATGCAAACTTGAGGTTGGTTGTAAGCATCGCGAAAAAATACACAAATCGTGGACTTCAGTTTCTGGATCTAATTCAGGAAGGAAACGTCGGCCTTATGAAGGCTGTTGACAAGTTTGAATACCGGCGAGGCTACAAGTTTAGTACGTATGCCACATGGTGGATCAGGCAAGCTATCACAAGGGCCATTGCTGATCAGGCCCGCACGATTCGAATCCCCGTACATATGATTGAAACAATCAATAAGCTGATTCGCACCTCGCGCTACCTTGTACAAGAACTAGGCAGAGAGCCTGAACCAGAAGAAATTGCGGAAAAAATGGAGTTTCCGCTGGAAAAAGTGCGAAAGGTCTTGAAAATCGCAAAGGAGCCGATCTCTTTGGAAACGCCCATCGGGGAAGAAGAGGACAGCCATCTAGGCGATTTCATTGAAGACAAGAAATTTATGTCACCATCTGAGGCCGCTATCAGCCTGAACCTGGCTGAGCAAACGCGAAAATCTCTTGCCACGCTGACGCCTCGTGAGGAAAAAGTGCTGCGGATGAGATTTGGCATTGGGGAAAAGGCTGACCATACACTGGAGGAAGTTGGGAAGGACTTTCATGTGACACGTGAGCGGATCAGGCAGATCGAGGCCAAGGCACTGAGGAAGTTAAGGCATCCAACAAGAAGCCGCAAGTTAAAAGCATTTTTGGAGATGTAGCGCCAGGTGTTTGGTACGGTCTGTTTTCTTGACATCAAAGGTTTTCTGGCGTAGAAAGCGAATTGAGATTATAGGGCCCATAGCTCAGTTGGAAGAGCCACCGGCTCATAACCGGTAGGTCCCTGGTTCGAACCCAGGTGGGCCCACCAGAACAAGTTGGAAGAGTGCCCAAGTTCAAAAGATACGATATGAGCATGAAACCTGTGAAAATATGTGGGAGGGACCAGGCTAAGAAGCCAACCTTCAAAAAGTTCGGTTGTGTTTTCGTGTAAAAAGGTGCGGTCCCTGGGACCGCACCTTTTTACATTTATAGACTTTCACATATTAAATTTCACAAGGCCAGAGGGAGGAGGCTGTATTGTAATACGCCGACGACCGATAACGTGGTGAAATTTAATATGTGAAAGTCTATATAGGCTTTAAGATAATGATTTTGGGAAGGCCAGAGGGAGGAAGGCGTACTCGTCGTACGTTGACGACCAATAACGCATCCAAAATCTTTATCTTAAAATCTATAGGAGCAAGGTGTTCTGTGGTCGGAATAGTGGCTCCTGGCTTGTTATTAAGCCTTCCTGGAGGTAATTGTGAAGGAACAAATCGATTTGCTGGTTTTACTTCAAGAGAAAGACCAGACATTAGACCAGTTGAAACAGCAAATAAGGCAAGGGCCTGAACAAATCAGAGAACTCGAAGGACAAATTGAAACTCTTGAGAAGGATTTTGAGTGTGAAAAAGGGCGAATCAAAGAGCTTCGTAAGTGGCAACGCCAGCAAGAAGCAGAAGTGGAAGACGGGGCCGCGCAAATCAATAAGGCTGAGGGCCGACTCCTGGCGATCAAGAGCAACAAGGAGTATCAGGCGTTACTAATAGAGATCGAAAACGCTGGTAAGGTCAAGGCCAAAAAGGAAGACGAAATTTTGCATTGTATGGAAGAAATAGAAAGATTAAACAAAGCACATAAAGACAAGGATAAGAGTCTCGCAGTCAACCGAGAGAGTTTTGAGAAAGAGAAACTGGCCATCAAGAATAAGGTAACTCGAGGTCAAAAACAGCTTTGTGAACTGGAAAAGCGCAGGGCAGATAGGGCAAAAACCATACGTCCCGAAATACTCTCGAAGTACGAACAGCTAAGAGAAAGAGGTGGCGACCTGGCTGTGGTCCTTGTCGAGAATACAACGTGTTCGGGGTGCCACCTGAATATACCTGCCCAGATGTATAATGAACTGCAAAGAATGGATTCGCTGAAGCTTTGCCCTCACTGCAACCGCATTATTTACTGGAAAGAGAGTACGGCTTGATGTACTCGCCACGGCCATTATTCGAGGTTTTGCCACATGAGAGTACTGAAGTGAGCTAAAGTGAACTAAAGCGCCTAAAGTTAAGGAACTTTGCCATTTTATTTAGGTTCCAACATGGTAACAGAATATCATGAAATTATTGTCTTAGGACTTGCAATTTTAGGCACTTTAGCTCACTTTAGTTCACTTTAGGCACTTCAAATCAAGGTATATGTCAGAGTAGGCCAAACGATCGCTCGTGTCTTCGAAAGGCTCGTTGATACGGGAGGAAAGTCCGAGCTCCGCGGGGCAGGGTGCTCCGTAACCCGGAGTCGCGGTGACGCGAAGGAAAGTGCCACAGAAAAGATACCGCCCGGTAGTCAATGTGCGTTTTTCGAATTGAATGCCGGGTAAGGGTGAAAAGGTGCGGTAAGAGCGCACCAGTTTCTCGGGTGACCGGGGAAGCTAGGTAAACCCCACCTGGAGCAAGACCGAATAGAGAAGCGTTTGAGGGCGGCCCGTCCGAGCTTCCGGGTTGGTTGCAAGAGGTATTGGGCAACCAATACCCTAAGATGAATGATCGTTGTTCCGCAAAGGGTGACCGATGCGGAAAACAGAACTCGGCTTATAGCCTGCTCTGACATAATAACTATTTTGAAGGAAATGTTCTGATGGGCCAAGTAATGGCTATTAAGCAAGTCCTTGATTTTGGAGAAAAGGTTCACCATTTCTCTGAAGATTTTCTCAAGCATTGCGCCTACCTTTGCCAAAGTGAGCCTACCCGCGAGACCTTCACCAAAGGACTGTATGCCGGGATGGTCTCGAGCTCGAAGGTGTTAGAAGACTTCTTGGATTTTCACGGGGCCAAAAACAGCTCAGAGTGGTATTTCTATCGCGAATTGGTCTCAAGCGTGAGAAACCTCTCAGAGGCGAGTTACTCGCAAAAACACATTTTCATCAGGTTGCCTTTCTATAACCTGAAAGATACCGACCGGTTTGAGGAAGCCGGGTATGACACCCACAAATTCCTCATTACCTCTTTGCGTGCGATCTGCCACAGGGCACTGGCAGAAGCTACGCGTCTGAATGTGAAGTTACCCTCGCAGGGTTTCGTCTGGGACGATTTTCCGGGGATACCCACTAATACCAGCCTCAAGTCTGATATTGGCGGCGAGAATCTCGGGGAGGAGCAAAAAAACATTGTCAAGATTACTACCGAGTTCTTGCGGGTGGCCAGAGAATTTGAAATGCACGGTACTTACCAACCGTGTAGCATTGATGAGATAAAGGCTATTGTCCCTGGCAGGCTCAACGAACAGGAGGCCCGCCGATTTGAAATGGATGTCCACAGCCTGCAGTCTTCCTTTGATACGTATGTGAACAGAAGCGGGCTCCAATTTAGCAATATAAGGCTGAAGAGCTTGCGAGGCCACATCTCCGTAGTGCTGCACCTCTTGGAACTGACGCGCAGGCTCCTTCATTACTATGAGCGTCACCTCTACGAGGTCGGTTACAGAAACATTTGCAAGAAGGTACGCGATGAACTCGCCGAAGCAGTGAGCCCTGAGCAGTTACTTGACCATATTGTCAATTACGGTCTCTATTATGCTTACCATTTCCTCGTAAACGGTCAAGACCTCGCCCAGGAACTTCTAAATGAGAATGTGGAGCAAGGGACTATTGTGGCAGGCATACCCCAAAAACTGGGTTTTCACATGCGGCCAAGCCTGCTCGTAGCCAAGATAGTCGAGCATTACGGTGGCAAGGTGGAACTATGTATAGGCTATGACCGGTTTGACGCAAGGAGCGTGCTTGACCTCCAATGGGCAGGCGGAAAGATCCAGAAAGAAAACATCCAAGAGGTTGTCTTTCAAGGAGACCAGCGTGCTCTCACAGACATTCGGGTTCTGGCGTCTGTCAACTACGCTGAAGATTCTATGGGCAAGGGAATACCGCTTCCCAAAGAACTTTTGTACCTGAAGTAGATTATTATGGACACAGTAAATAAGGTTGCCGCCATCATCGTCGCTGCAGGCGAGGGTGTTCGGATGGGAACAGCTCAAAAAAAACAGTACCTGTTGTTAGCCGACCAACCTGTGATGGCCCATACCGTTCTTGCCTTTGAAAAATGTGATATTATCGAAGAGATATTTCTGGTAGTCCCGGAGGCTGATCATGCCTTTTGTGAAGAGAATATCATCTTGCCCCTGAGACTCAAAAAAGAGGTTCACCTTGTTTCAGGGGGCCTCACAAGGCAGGACTCGGTCTTTAACGGCCTGAAGGCCACTGCCGGCAGGTTTGACCTGGTTGCAATCCACGACGGGGTCCGGCCCCTGGTAAAGGATCAACAGATTGCAGATTGTGTAGGGGTTGCGCAAAAGTACGGCGCTTGCATCCCGGCCATACAAGCCACCGACACCATGAAGACCATTGATGAAGAAAACCGAGTGGTTGTGACCATGAAGCGCGACATCATCCGTATGGCACAGACCCCCCAAACCTTTTACTACGATCTTATCCTGGGCGCGCATATGGCCGCACAAAAGGAAAACTATGTGGGCACCGACGATGCAGAGTTGGTAGAGCTGTGCGGCGAGGTGGTGAAAGTCATCCCGGGGGATCCACACAATATCAAGGTTACCACGCCCGAAGATCTCAAGATTGCAGAGGCGTTGTTACGGATTGAGGAATTCAGGGATTGAGGAATTCAGGGATTGGGGGGTTGTGGGGGCGACCGGATGCGAGTGGGCTTTGGCTATGATATTCACCGGTTGGTACGAGACCGAAAACTCGTGCTTGGCGGTGTGACCATACCCTTTGAAAAGGGCCTCTTAGGTCATTCAGATGCAGACGTTTTGCTCCATGCAGTGTGCGATGCACTGCTGGGTGCAGCCAGCCTGGGAGATATTGGCCGGCACTTCCCTGACAACGATCCCCATTTCAAAGACATTTCGAGCACAACACTCCTGGGACAAACCTTCCAAATGATTTGTGATAAAGGCTTTTCCGTCAACAACCTGGATGCCACCGTACTTGCCGAAGCCCCCAGACTTGCCCCTTACTGTGGAGCCATGGAAAGTAGTATAGCCGTATTGCTTGACATCGAAGCCGAACGTGTAAACATCAAGGCAACAACAATGGAAGGCCTTGGGGCGATCGGAAAAGGCGAGGCCATTGCTGCCATGTGTGTGGT
>JAUVJO010000062.1 GCA_030592345.1 Deltaproteobacteria bacterium | reverse complement strand
GGTGAAAAGATGTTCATCGATTGCACCGTGAAATGCCACGTAGCCATCCTTGTTATCGATTCTGGCGTGGCTTTTATCACGACCGATATCCGCGGACCAGGACCCGTTTCCATGAATCAACAAGGTCGGTGCTCAATACCTTGCACACGGCTTCTTTTATCGACCAGAAACTTTAGGCACTTTAGCTCACTTTAGCTCACTTTAGTTCACTTTAGGCACTTTAGGCACTTTAGTTCACTTTAGGCACTTAATGCACTATTACAGGCATCTCGATAATGGTGAAAAGATGTTCATCGATTGCACCATGAAATGCCACGTAGCCATCCTTGTTATCGATTCTGGCGTGGCTTTTATCACGACCGATATCCGCGACCATGACCCGTTTCCATGAATCAACAAGGTCTGTGCTCAATGCCTTGCATACGGCTTCTTTTATCGACCACACCCTGAGTGATGACTCGATCTTGCCCAGGCATGAACCTTCAACCAGGGCCTTTTCCTCTTGGTGCATGTACATGTCCTGACACTTCAGCACCCTTTGAGAAGCCCTTTCAACGTCCACGCCTATCCTCTGTCTCGATGCCACGGCAACGCCAAACCGGTTGTCGTGCGAAGCCGCGCACAGAAACGGGTCGCTCCCGTTGGTAAGGGGACAGCAGGGGCGCACCAAATCAGGACGAACCGTGATGATAGCCCTTGCAGGCGTATCCATGTCATTCCCGGAAAGTTTTCTGGCAAGGCGTTTACATGCCAGTCGTGCAGCCAGGTAGCTAAGTTTTCGCTTGTCCCCCATTTTTCCGAACCGCTTCAACTCAATTTCCGAAAGGGCGTTTTCGGCAAAAGGCATCACGGTCGAAAGTTCGATAAGGGAAAGGACGTGATGGCCGTTGACTATACCTTCGCGTCGATTCCCCTGGCCCTCGGCAACAACCCATTCCGGGGGCTTCATCCGGCCAGCGCTGACATCTTTCATCAATATGCCTGAGACAGCTTCAAAAAGGAGTCCTTCTGAATCATAAATCCATGCATCAAAAACCAGCAAATCCGGCTCTGTTCGAACCGGGATCACCCTGCCTATGTAGTTCTGCCCGGAGCAGAGCCGATTAAATATCACCCGCTTCTCAAATCCGACCGGAAATGCCACAAACCGTGCGAATCGCTGTCCCCAGACGCAGGCTGCGTGAAAGGTCGCATCCAAGGGAAATGGAGAACCCAACAGCCTGGGCATGCCACGATCGAATGAATCCAGGCGAGCTCGGATATTTGCGATCGCCCCATCTTCAGAAATGTGGAGGATACCCGTTATGTTGCGATAGGCCGGGCCAAAGGGGACAAGGTCGCTGTATATCCTGTCCGCCGGAATATCAAATACGATCCCTTCAAGGGCAGAGGCCAGATCAAGGGGAAGATGCCGGATTTGCCTTTCATTTTGGGAAAAGCAAATGCTCGCATGCTCCTTGATTCGAGTGATGGCGGTTTTCTTGGCTTTTGTCTTTGTCAGCAACTTTGCTGTGATGTCGCCATTTTCATGAAAAGCAATGTCGCTGATAGCGGCTATGCGTTTACTTCCGGGCCGAACATAGAGAAACTTATCAAACCTGGCACCCAGCATACGGTCCACGTGAGCGTCCGGCTTCAATTGCTTAACAGATGCGGCCAGTACCTGCATGGCCTCCACTGCCGGCAGAACTGCATTTCCTTCAACGCAATGGTCCAACAGATAGGGGTGGACGTCAATATCGACCGGCAACCGGCGATTTTCGATTATTTTGGAAAGATCTTCCATAGATGAACTGTTTTTTCATCCACTTCTACTGGGGTTCCCGCGCCATTGATGGCGCAATGCCGCGAAAATCCCTTGCAGACGATTTCACCGCTTTTTTCATCCGTGATAATGTATTCAAACTGGAGTCGAACCCGTTCAAGTACCGAAGGACGTGTATGTATCCACATGAGATCATCATAATAAAGGGGGCTGTAGTAGTTTACCCCAATTTCGATTATCGGATACGAATAGCCGCTTTCCTCGATTTCACGATATGCATATGCTGCATCGCGCATCAAAGAAGCCCTTCCGAACTCGAAATACCGCAGATAGTTGGCATGATAGACGACCTGAGAACGGTCCGTGTCCACATAGAGCGTACGGTGCTGACATCGATGCCAGACCTTGCCGTCGGTCTTGTCTCTCACATATCGTTCATCGTGGCTAAATACCTCGGGGAGAAAGGGTTTTGGTCTCAATTCAAACACCTCTAAACACGACGCAGCAGTTTGTCCCTCCGAAGCCGAATGAATTGGAAAGAAAGAACTCGTGATTTTGCTTCCGAGCCTCATTTGGAACGACGTCCACATCGGAGAATTCAGGATCTGGTATATGATTCACCGTAGGCAGAATCAGACCGTTTTGCATGGCTTCGATACTAAGAGCCGCCTCGATGGCCGCAGACGCCGCAAGAGTGTGTCCGATCTGGGATTTGTTTGATGACACCGGAATTTGCTCGAGGTGTCTGCCGAACACGGCCCTGAGACACTCGATCTCTGAACTGTCACCCTTTGGTGTTGATGTGGCGTGCGCATTCACATAGTCAATATCTTCAGGATTAAGACCGGCATCTTCAATAGCTTCGCGCATTGCCAGGACAATAGTTTCCGGTCTTGGGACAGTGAAATGAAAGGCATCCGAGGTCCAGCCGATGCCCATTACCTCGGCTTTGGGTGTCAAACCGCAGGCATGGAGCACATCTTGGGCAGCCAGGACCACCACACCACATCCTTCGGAAAGAACGAACCCTTTCCGGTCAACACTGAAGGGCCGGGATGCCTGTGATGGGTCCGCATATGCACGGTCCTTAGGGCCAATCTTGATCGTGGCCAGCATGTTAGCGAATCCCTGGACAATCTCAGGGATCAGGCAGGCATCAACACCGCCGGCAAGAACGAAATCGCAATCCCCATCCCGTATCATCCGAGCCCCAATGCCGATGGCATAATTACCGGAAGCACACGCTCCCTGCGGTGAAAATATCGGACCTGTAAACCCCAGCATGATACCGGCCTTGGCTGCAGGCAAATTGGCGCACAGGTTTGGCAGAAGATATGGGCTGACTTTGTATGGCCCCATGTTGACGTAATTGTCCATTGCGACGCGAAAGGAATCTGTTCCGTTGAGTGCCGAACCTACCAGGCAGGCTGTTCTCGGGCCGGTGTCTTTGTCTATCACGAGCCCGGACCGTTCCATTGCTTCCTTGCAAACCGCCATGGTTAGAAAAACATAATCGGCATCCCAGTTGTACGCTTCTTTCCTGTCGACAAAGTCAAACGAGCTTGGGTTCCATTCGGGAATCTCACCCACTACGTTGCTGCGGGAGTTCACTTCGCATCTCGATATTTTTCTGAGACCGGCCTGGGCCTGAACCGCACGTTCCCATGTCTTTTCAAAAGTATTGCCAAGGGGCGTTGCCGCGCCATAGCCGATGACGAATACTCGTCTGTTCTTAGGTGCTTTCATGCCGTGGATTCAACTCTATTTTATTCTGCGAAAAACAGCACATGAATTACAGCCACCGAAACCAAAGGCGTTTTTCAATACATGTTCCTGACGAATCCTTCGCATGCCTTCAGGCACACAATCCAGCTCCATATCCGGGTCCGGCCGATAGTTGATAGTCGGAGGCAAAACATCATCAAGCATTCCTTTGATCGTAAACACCGATTCAATAGCACTTGACGCCCCCATGGCATGGCCGATCAGGGACTTGTTGGCCGTAATCGGCGGCAACTGACCATAAAAAACCGCCTTGAGCGCATCGAATTCAACCCTGTCGCCCACTCTAGTGGATGCAGCGTGGGCATTGACCGCATTAATATCTCGTGGTGCAATCCCGGCGCAGTCTATACTTTCCGCAATACATCGTCTTACTGTTTCAAGGTTGGGGGCCACAAAATGATGGGCATCTGAGGTCATAGACCATCCTGCGATCTCAATTGCGTGTTTCAAACCATTGGCTTCGGCGAACTGCCTTGTCGCAATGATAATGGCGGCCGCGCCCTCGGACAGGACAAAACCTCTCCTGTTTATTGAAAACGGACGACTGGCTTTTTCCGGAGGTTCTTCTTCCTCACCTTCCTTGGGAAAGTAAGAGCCGTTCATGGTTGCAAATCCGGCGACAATCGGCTCAACCAGGGCAAAATCAACCGCTCCGCAAATGACCACGTCGGCACGTCCTTGCTCAAGGAGCATTGCGCCGACGATCATCGACGTGAGTCCGGTCGCGCAAGCCGTAATGGTGGCCACAATCGGACCGCTGGCACTGGTTAGCATTGATATTTTTCCACCCACCATGTTGATGCATGAGTTGGGATTCGCATAGGGATGGGGCAGTTTCCCCTCGGCAATCATACGCCGATCTGCGTGCAATACGGCATCGAGCCCACCCACGGCCGAGCTATAGGTCACTGCCACTCGATGAGAGATATCCGGGCTGATTTCTATCTCGCTCTTTTCAAGGGCGCGCTGGACCGTGAGCATCGCATATTTGAATATTGGAGAATGCCAGGAGGCGAGTTCACGGGGTTTCAGGAAAGGGTAGGGCAGGCCGTCAATATCTTCGACCTGCCCGGCAATACGTACAGGGAAATCTTCGCGGACAGGAAAACGCGTGAGCGCCCCGATTCCGCTCTCCCCCCGGATTGCACGCCTCCATTGGGCTTCCAGGTCGATTCCCAAAGGTGATACTGCATCATAGGCGACGATTACAGGTGTTTTTGAATCCATATGACGAACAGGAAGTGCCTAAAGTTCGAAGTGCCTAAAGTGAGCTAAAGTTATGGATTGTTGCCATTTTTGCTTCAAAAACTTCATTTGTTTCAACCCATTGTGATCATCATCGACATTACTCTGCGAAACCGTTTGGCTGCGTTAAATATCGTTCAAAGGACTTCTTGAATACAAATAGATGCCTTCCTTAACTTTAGGCACTTTAGCTCACTTTAGTTCACTTTAGGCACTCTTCCAAGTATAACGGGAACCTTCTTACGTTTACCACGGAATAAACTGATACAGTTTGGCGAACATCTCGTAGACCTCGATCCAGTTCTGAAGGTCGCGGGTGGAACGTATGTGATCCCGTTTATTGACCATGACCCAGCTCATGTGGGCGGCACCATCTTTGCAGGTGGAACAATCTCTCGTTTCCGATGTGCAGCATCGGTGCATGGTTTTAAGATCCGATGCCCAGCGGATGAAATTGGTCAGCCGCTTTGGACATGGCTCCCTGTTGTCCAGGGGGGCCGTGACGGACGGACACTCCATCCATCCAAAGGTCCGGCCCATCATTTTCCCCGTGGTGATAATCTCGTGATAGTACTTGGATGAGATAACGGTGTTCGGATATCTGTCGAGCATATCATCCATTTCCGAGCGAATGTCCTCGAGTTCTTCCGGCTGCCAAGAAAATCCATCCACGCCTTCGTCATTTGACAGCAGTTGCATATGGACTTTTACGCCAACGCCTTCAATTTTCCTTATGATATGTTCGGTCTTTCCGATCTGCCTGGGTGTAATCGTATACAGATAGTAGGCATAGAGATCACCTTCATAGTTTTTGCTGGATACGGCAAATGTGTCTTTCCCCCTGAGGATCTTCTCGGCTTCCGCATCGCCCCACAGCGAAATGCCGACCATCATGTCCGGAAATCGATTCCTGGGAACCTTGATGAGGCCATTGGTTGCACAAAACGTCGGCAACCGCGCGTAAAAGGCTTCTATCCTGTCCATGCACAGGGTCGGCTCCCCGCCAATGAGTATAGCAAGGTTAACCCCCCGATCTTTTTCCTTGTCAACAAACGCCTCCCGTTTTCTTGTATCCATTTCTTCGCGGGCCACTTCATGTTCACCCGAAGAAAAGAAGAAACACCCTTTGCAGCGCAGGTTACATCGATTGGTCACATCATAGATCGAGCTGCGGATATTGAGTTTCGATATCTTCTTGTATCGTTGGTACCAGTGCTCGTCGAGCAATGAACTAACAGTCTTCATGATTCCAACCCTGGTGGCGGGTGAGGACCACTACAAAGATTCTGGCCTTTTTCGTAGCCAGTCACCCACACGGAAAGATACGTATCAACATAGTCAAGCCAGGACTTGAAAGTATCCGGATCGGTTGCGTGGCGAAACAACCTGGCCGTAACCACAGCGCTGCCAGCAGCATAATGCCTGCAGTCTGCGCAGTCCGTATCCGGGACGCAGCAGGCAACGTTTCTATCCCACGTGAGATCTGTTCTATACTGTCTGAAAGATCGGCCCAGCCCAATAGCCCTGGACGGATTCATCCGCGGATATGAACATGCATAAAGGTCGTGCAAGCCATACTTGTGGGTGTGGGCCACAACATTGTAGTGGGAAAAAAGCACGGTTTCGGGATATCTTGACATCAGTTCGGTCATCATTTTCCCGGTAAGTTCCAGCGATGCCGCTGTGTGACGCAAGTGCCCGTCATATCCCACAGGTGCCGAAAACACGTTGAATGTGATCTTGCATTTATTATCTGCAAGTATTCTTGTCACCTCATTGGCCTGTTCAATATTGTCCTGGTTAAATGTATAAACAAATACAGCCCTGGAGTCACCCTTGTAATTTTCAATCTGTCTGAGAAGCATATTCTTTGCGCCTCGGAGCCTCAGACTGGTTTCGTCATCCCCCCAGACAGAGATATGTGTTTTGTAGTTGATGGATTCGGAGATGAACTTCAATCCGTTGGTCGCAATCGCTCCCAGGGGGATCTTCTCAAAGCAGACCGCGCACAGCTCGGGCACCAAGGACGGTTCGGCCCCTGCAAGAACAACATAAGTTATACCCCTTGCCTTTTCTTCATCCATGAGCCTGCGCCATGCATCAGGGTCCCTGTTTTCCTTAGCGAATTGTTTATCGCCTTGATAGTAATAACAGCCTTCACACCTGATATTGCATCGGTTCGTCATGTCATAGGTCGACTCACGCAGGAAAAAATATTCTCGGACCTTTTCCCATCTCTCACGAATCCTTGGTTCGGCAATGAGTTCGGAAAACTTCCACTGCTTTCCGACTTCGATGTGTCCCGTTTCAGACTCTTTCCCTCTCACTGCGTCCACTCGACTCCTCCAGATCTATAGACTTTCACATATTAAATTTCACAGCGTTATCGGTCGTCGGCGTATTTCAATACAGCCTCCACCCTCTGGCCTTGTGAAATTTAATATGTGAAAGTCTATATGCGTGCACTGTTTCAAATCATGCAGCTACTTTCTTTTCAACATACTCGGATATGAAGCGAATAGTTGTCAATTTGGGATAATCGTCCTCGTCGATTCGTATCGCGTATTCATCCTGGACA
Organism: Deltaproteobacteria bacterium; assembly: GCA_030592345.1. Classification (GTDB taxonomy): domain Bacteria; phylum Desulfobacterota; class Desulfobacteria; order Desulfobacterales. The sequence continues at coordinate 4,506 of JAUVJO010000062.1, read as the reverse complement.
ACAAGCGCAACAGTCGCAAGGTCCATGCTGTCAATGCCAACTTCGTCGACCAGATCGATATCAGGGTCAAAGGTTTCCGGTGTCACATCTTCCAACTTGAGAACATCGATCATTATCTGCGCAATGCGAAAGGTGGTTCCGGTCAGATTGGTTTCTGTCGACATCCTTGTTTTCCTCCTTGTTTTTCAACAGTCACGATACCGCTACAGACAAGCTCTTTTCCAACCATCATACGAAAAGAGTAATCTCCTGAATTTTCTTCCATAGGCTTGGCAATGATCTCCAGGCGATCATTGGGCCGAATTATCTGCTTGAATCTCACCCTGCTAACGCTGGAGATCTTAAGACTCTGATTGCACGATTGCCAGATAGCATCAAAGACCATCCCGAGTTGGGCAATTCCTGGCAGAATCGGTTCACCAGGGAAATGCCCGGAAAACCATGGCGAATCCTGCGTCATCTCGATGCTTGCTGACACTTCACCAGAGGCGGATCGTTTCAGGTTGTGTAATGTGTACCACATTCCAGCTCTTGTTCACGACAAAAATCAGACACGCATACTAACAAAAAATCATCGAATCAAATGCTCCCATAGTGGTCCGGAATGCCCACGTTCATACATTCTGGATAACACTCTGGCGGTTTGTTCACCTCCTGATCCAATAACCCAGTTGGGGCGGTCTCTTGCCTGACTTTGAACCCGACGAACTATCTCGTCTATGTCAATGGAATCGGGCCTATAGAAAACCGGTTCCAGCAGGTCCCAATATCTTGATATCTTACCCTCTTCTATTGCAATATCATACAGCTCCGTATGCGGATAGATTCGGATCCCACAGAAAAAGAATAAAACCGCCTTTTGTAGTTCAACAGCGGTGGAAAACGTCTCATTAAGGGTATCCGAAGTCTCCCCGGGACCTCCCAGAAGGAAGTAGTGCCCAACGTGTAACCCGGCATCAAGTGCAGCCTCGTGCGCATTAAAAACATGGTCAAGCAAAAACGGTTTCCGGTAAGATGCCAACATGGTGCCAGAAAGAGATTCAGTGCCGAACTCAACATGTGTTAGCCCGGCATCGGCCATAATCCGGAAATAGTCGTCAGGGGGTCTGGTCGGAGCGAAAAACGCCCCCCAAGGTAGGGTGACGCCAGCTTTTCTAAACGCGCGGGCAACAGCAATGCTATGGGGGTAATCAGAATTGAAGATCGAATCGGTAACATAGAAATATTTTGCACCGACCTCCTGCAACTCAAGTGCGGTTTCGGCAACCTCCTTTGGGGAAATGAATCGCAGGTTCCGCCCTTCAATATAGGGGTAGGAGCAGTATATGCATTTGAGATTGCACCCCCGCTTGGTTTGAAGGTTTAGCATCCCCCCGTTTTCTACGTAGAACCGAACGTGAGAATAATCTTTGTTAAAGGCCCTGACAAGTTCCTTGTTCCATGGATCCGGGATCCCGTTGCGACTGTGCCGGGTGATGACTCCGGGAATACTTGTGGTATCCTTCTGGTTTGTTATGGCATCAAGGAGCAGTGCAAATCGTTCCCCCTCACCAATGATCCCGTAGTCTGCTTCCACGGTATCGAAGATCTGTTCGGCAAATATTGTGAAACCGCTTCCACCGCAAACGAGCAGTGCGTTGGAATTTCGCCTTATTATTCTGGCGGCTTCTCGATATTCCTCAACAAACACTTTAGGGTTGGTCGTATCCGTATTGTCAATATTTCGCAAGGACATCCCGATGACTTCCGGTGAGAAAACCCTGATTATCTCACTAAGGGAATCCCAATCCCCGACTGCGTTAATATCTGCTATCCGGACCAAATGATCCGGAGCCAGGGCACCTGCAACATAGTCGAGTCCCAGTGGATAGACCGGATAGGGTTCGGTGAGTGTGTTGGGCGAAATGAGCAGTACTCTCATCGTGATGCTACTTCCATGGCCGTGACAAAACTGCCCAATCCAAGGACCAGCACCCCCTTTTCATGTAGGGCAAAGCCGTTGCCGCCGCAAAGTGGTCCGGGAACGGCCCCTTGTTCCACGAATCTTGCGGCAATGACCGTGGCCACAGCAGATGCAGATGCAAAGTCACCAGTCAGTTTTCTGTAATCAATGACAGGACCATTGAACCCGGTCAACGAAAGGAGTGTTTGCAGTTGTTCTTCTCCTTGTCTCCTGCAAGCACTGGGGATTCCTGCAAAAAACACGCCGTATCGGACACCGATCCGTTCTGCGCCTCCCAGGCCCTGGACCAATGATGAGATTACCCCGGAATTGTTGTTTGTATTTTCGTAAAACACAAGATCGATATTCAAACCCGGTTCTTCCTTTTCTTCTTTACCGTGCCTTAGACAAAGCGCACCGCCGCCATCCGAGATGGCTTCCCCGGGAAAGACGGAACCGTCAAACAACACGGACAGTTCCGGATGTGCTTCGTCCGCCCCGATGACAAGCATTGTATCGTTGATATCTGCGGCCATAAGACCAGCCACCATTACGGACTGCTCAAAGGAATAGTCTCCGCCTGTTGTTGTGATGTTGGCGCCAGTGGCCTGAAACCGCATGGCAATCTGTGAGGCTGGCGCATTATGGACCGAGCCGATAAAATCGGTTGGACTCGAAAACCGCTCGTCGGCTTGATAGAGGCGGCTTAAGAAACTACAGGTTTCAGAAAGAGCCCCCCAGCCTGTGCCTACGAATATCGATAACGGGGAGTCATTTCTTCCCGTATTCTCGTGAGCGGCTATGGCCAGTGACAGCGCGAGCCTGGGTAAACGTCTCAGGCGCCGGACATCTCCGGGAGGAAGGTCCTTTGATATTTCGCCAATGGAAAGCACGCCTTTGCATGGTTTGTTTACGGAAAAACACTCCAGCGTGCTATTGGTATCCCCTGCTCCTGTCACGCAGGCGCTTCCGACAATCGTCAACGGTTTGTTTCTGGCCTTGGTGGCCGAAGGCCCGTATCTTTTCGGGGTACCCATAACAATGCAGGCGTTGTTTCCGCCAAAACCGAAAGAATTTGAAAGAACAGCGGAAATGGGCATACTTGACGGTAGGTTGACCGGGTCTAATTTCAATTCAGGATCCGGGCATTGGCACCCTATGTTTGCCGGAACCAGGTGCTCGGAGATACTGATTGCCGACACAACTGCGTCAATGGCCCCGGCTGCACCAAGAGAATGCCCAAACGCGCCTTTGATGGATGAAAGCAAAGGCATTTGACTGGCGAAAAGCGTGTTTACAGCTCTTGCCTCAGAGAGATCATTATCCGGAGTACCGGTCCCGTGGAGATTGACATAGTCTACATCAGAAACGCAAATCCCCGCATCTTTAATAGCGGCCCGCATTGCAATCAAGGCACCCTTGCCCTGGGGATGCGGTGCTGCAGGATGATAGGCGTCACACGACAGTCCGGCCCCCAGGACCTCAGCTATCGCATTGTCAGGCTCGTCAGTTGAGAGCAGCAGCATTGCAGCGCCTTCTGCCACTGACATCCCGCGCCTGTCCCTGTCCAGAGGACGGGCCCCCTCGGGATCGATCAGTTGCAACGCATTGAAACCGTAGTATGTCAGACGGCACAGGGAATCTGCCCCTCCGACAAGGACCCGGGTTGCCCTGCCAGACCTCAGCATCTCCAGAGCAATCTTAATGGCCACAGCCCCCGACGAGCAGGCAGTTGACACGGTTATCACCGGTCCTGTGCATTGATACCTTAAGGCAATATCCTCGGCTACCGAGCTGAGTGAGTGGTACCGATATAGCGTGGGGTCGCATTCTTTTTCCTTCAGATAGGTTTCAGTGGTAAGCATCCCCCCTGTGGTGGTCCCCATCACCACAGCATCAGGGGGTTCCGGGCATTCGGCCATGGCCTGGGCTGCTGCTATGCGAGCAAGCTGATGAGTCCGGGGCACCGACATGGATTCGATAAATTCCGGGATCTCCCCAACGAGAGCCCCGCGGTTGCTTGCAGTCGGAAAAACACTCAAAGGCCGGAGCCCCTTTCTGCTTTTTCGAATGGAATCGGCTGTCTCTGAAAGACCGTTGCCGAGGGGACTGATAATACCCATCCCTGAGACGTATGTCCGCACACCAGTCACCCGGACACCACCGAAGAATTCCTCTCAATATGCATTGCCAGGGTTTTTAGCGTTGCAAACACCTTCTCACCAAGTTCCTTGTTGTCTATTGTGATTCCATAGTCCTTTTCGAGCATCATGACCATCTCAAGCAAGTCAATTGAATCGATCCCGAGCTTACCGCCGACCAAGCGGTCTTCTTCGTCAATGTCATCAGGGCGAACATCTACGAGATTCAGGACTTCGACAATCTTGACCTTGAGTTCAGAAAGCAATTCTTCCATTTGACTAACCACATTCACCTGATCATAAGTGTTTTTGGAATTGTATACCTCGGAAGGTCATAAATGGCGATTTTCTCGGTGAGTCATGAGCATCAAGAGCAAGGCGCGAAGGCGCGGAATAGCTGGCTATTGCAAGCCTGAGCAACGC
>JAUVJO010000422.1 GCA_030592345.1 Deltaproteobacteria bacterium | reverse complement strand
CATTCCCGCCTCGGATTCATTGACCAGGAGGGCTTTATGAAGGAGGTAGAAAGGGTTCGAAATCTCGGGGCCAAACGTATAACGCTCAAAACAGGCGCTTATCCTATGAGAGAGCTGGCTATGGCAATACGATGGTCCAGCGATGCAGAAATAGATCTTTTGACCATTGACGGCGCACCGGGCGGTACGGGCATGAGCCCCTGGAGGATGATGAGCGAATGGGGTATACCTTCCATTTACCTGCATTCCATGGCGTATGAGTTGTGCGAGCGTCTGGCCCAAAAGGGGAAACGGGTGCCGGATATCGCTTTTGCAGCAGGTTTTTCCTCAGAAGATCATGTGTTCAAGGCACTGTCTCTGGGAGCGCCCTACTGTAAGGCCGTCTGTATGGGTCGGGCTTTGATGATCCCTGGTATGGTGGGCAAAAACGCTGAAAAATGGCTGAGAGGTGAAGATGGCGGGCTTCCTGCAACAGTATCAAGGTTCGGTTCCACAAAGGAAGAAATATTTATGAACTATGAGGTCCTGAAGGAGAAATACGGCTCCGAAGTAGATGATCTTCCATTGGGGGCTATTGGTTTATACAGTGCCACAGATAAAATAAGGGTGGGACTACAGCAAATTATGGCAGGTTCCAGGAACTGGGAAGTTCAATACATAAACAGAAAGGATATTTTCTCTCTTACAGAGGAATGTGCCAAAGTCACGAGTATTCCATATGTCATGGATGCTTATAAGGAAGAGGCACTTGAAATCATTGATGCCTAACATCTTGATATATTGTTGTTTTTAGAATAAGGGGCGGTTTAATAACCGCTCTTTTTTTTTGCCGGATTGCAAACTATGGAAAAAAATCTATTGGTCGTCAGATCGATTGACAAGACCATTTAATCGACGTAATAATATAAACATAAGGCATAGGGCTTTCCATTCCTTACGCCCTAAGCCTTAAGCCTGAACCAAAATACTATCTCAACCGGGCAGTAAACACCGTGCAGTGAGTACAGTTTCATTAGTGTTCGGAGATCAATATGGTTTTAAAAGACTTTATTTTACCGAGTGAAATCTATGAGCGTTTTAAGGCATTTCACGAATTGATGTCCAATAAAATACGGGAAATTTTGTTGGTTTCCAGTCCGTATGACGCATTCATACTGGAAGAGGACGGGAGCCTTGCATCAAGGATTATAAACGAATACAGGGGATTGAACCTGAGCCAACCCCCAAGGGTGACGCGGACATCTTCGGCCTATGCGGCCCTCGAGCTCTTGAATGAAAGAGTATTCAATATGGTTATTGCCATGCCGCATTTGGATGAAATGGATGCCTTCTCGTTGAGCTTGGAGATAAAGAAACTAAGGCCTAATTTGCCTGTCATTCTTTTGGCTCACAGCCCAAGGGGTATCTATCCCTTTCCTGAAAACAAGGATAGTAGTGGAATTGACAAAACTTTTGTCTGGTCCGGCAATTCCGATCTCCTTCTTGCTCTGGTAAAAAACGCTGAAGACCGCCTCAATGTTGATTTTGATACCCAAAAGGCAAAGGTCCGTGTCCTGATACTGGTTGAGGATTCTCCGGTCTATTATTCATCCTTTCTACCACTTATATACAAAGAAATCGTGAGACAGACTCAGGCAGTTTTGGAAGACGGTCTTAATGAGGAGCACAGACTCCTGACAATGCGGGCAAGACCCAAAATATTATTAGCAGGAAGCTATGATGAGGCCATGGAGCTTTACCAGAAGTTCCGCTCTTATGTCTTTGGTATCATTTCAGATACCCGCTTTCCAAAACATGGTAAAATGGTGACTGATGCGGGGATTCAATTCCTTTCCCAAATCAGAAAGGAAATCCCTGATCTTCCCCTTCTTCTGTTGAGTTCGGAACCCGAAAACAGGAAAGAGGCAGAAAAAATACCCGCTGTTTTTTTAGATAAAAATTCCCCTAATCTGTTATCGGAGATACACGGTTTTTTCATGACCCACCTGGGTTTCGGAGATTTCATTTTCCGCATGCCGGACGGCACAGAAATTGACCGGGCCTCAAGTATTCACGAGCTTGAGGTCAAGTTGTCCCAAATACCTGATGAATCCCTCTGGTATCACGCAAAGCGCAATCACTTTTCCAACTGGGTTATGAGTCGTTCTGAAATTGCCCT
>JAUVJO010000089.1 GCA_030592345.1 Deltaproteobacteria bacterium | reverse complement strand
TCATTGCAATACCCCCCTTTTTCTAAGTGCTAAATTCAAAAGATTTCAGAGTTATCGACAGTTCCCGGCCTTACAGGACACAAGATGCGGGGTTCAGAATCCACTAACCTCAAAAAAAACCAATTTTGGACCCTGTGATCCTGTTGTCAGGAAATCCCCTGATTGTCAAGGGGTATTTGGGATGGGTATAAGGATGGGTATCTCTACTACCTGCCGCCTGGCTTCAAGTGGGAGAATGATATTGACTCTCTGGTATTTCGCGAGGTTGATTTCTGTTTATGACAGGAAAGTCAAAAAGAATCACCACGAAAACACGAAGTCACGAAAGATATGACCTTTTTTTTCGTTAGCCTCGCTCGTAGGACGGTTCTGTTTTCAGTGCCCCCTGATCCCCTGAACCCGTGAACAGTTCCCCTGAGTTTAACTCAATTTTTCTCTTGGCATAGGATGCGCAATCATATAGGAAAGTGCTCGAAAGCATTTTGTTGGGGGCTATAATTTTCGCAAAAAGAAAAGACTGGAGAGATTTCATAATGGCTAAGAAACGGATTTTAAGTGGAATGCGGCCTACGGGGCCGCTTCACCTCGGGAACCTTCACGGTGCCCTTGCAAACTGGAAAAGTATGCAGGATGACTATGAATGTTTCTTTTTCATAGCTGACTGGCACGCCCTGACCAGTGATTACGAAGCAACGGCCCCAATCCAGGGCTATATCATGGATATCTTTATGGACTGGCTGAGCGTAGGCATCTCGCCAGACAAGTGCACCCTTTTTGTTCAGTCACACATCAAAGAACATGCTGAACTATTCTTGCTGCTTTCTATGATTACGCCTTTGCCCTGGCTGGAGCGGAATCCGACCTACAAGGAACAGATCGCCGAGTTGAAAAACAAGGACCTTTCCACGTTCGGATTTCTAGGCTATCCTGTGCTCCAGGCAGCAGATATCATAATCTACAAGGCCAACGGGGTCCCTGTGGGCATCGACCAGGCCCCGCATTTAGAACTAACGCGTGAAATTGCACGGCGTTTCAATCACTTTTACGGCGATGTCTTTCCCATCCCGGATACCGTTTTAACAGAGACCTCTAAGATCCTTGGCATAGATCGCCGCAAAATGAGCAAGAGTTACAACAACGCCATTTTTCTCTCAGACTCCCCTGAAGACATACGAAAAAGGGTCGGCGAGATGATTACCGACCCCCAGCGGGCACGACGCCGAGATCCGGGCGACCCCGCGGTTTGCAATGTTTTTAGCTTTCATCAACTTTATTCTGATAAAGAGACTGTTGAGCGTATTGAACCGGAATGCCGGGAGGCCGAGATCGGCTGTGTGGAGTGCAAGCGACTCATGGCGGAAAATCTCATCCAGGTCCTTGAGCCTATTAGCGAGAAACGATTTTATTATGAGGCTCACCCGGATACGGTCAGGGCGATTGTTGAAGACGGCGATCAGAGGGCAAAAGCAGTAGCCCGCCAGACCATGGAAGAGGTGCGGGAGGCAGTTAAAATCTGAAAATGGATCAACAAGATCAGGCAACGTACCGCGTTGATTTGGGTGATCTTTTTGAAGGGCCCATGGATCTACTTGTGCATCTTGTGAGGAAAAACGAGGTGGACATCTATGACATTCCTGTTGCCTTGATCATGGACCAGTACATGGAATACATCAAGTTAATGAACGTCCTAAATATAGATCTTGCCGGAGAGTTCCTGGTGATGGCTGCAACGCTAGCCCACATCAAGTCCCGCATGCTGCTGCCTGTTGACCAGGAACAGGAAGAAGAGGAAGAAGATCCCCGCATGGAGATCGTAAGGCCTTTGGAGGAATACCTGCAACTACAATATGCAGCAGAAGATTTGACAGACAGGAATCAACTTGACTGGGATGTCTTTATCCGGTGTTACGGCAATGGCAATGAACGTCCGGATGAAGAGCCGGATGGCCTGGTACAGGTTAGCCTCTTTGAACTCATTGATGCCTTTCAGAAGATAATCAAGCGCGTATCCCCGGAGCATCTCTTCAACATCACGGTCGATACCATATCGGTTAAGAGCAGGATTTCGGAAATCGCAGATCTCTTGGAAGGACGCGGTTCTGTGACCTTTGAAGATCTCTTTGAAAAAGAGGTGACCAAGAGCCAGCTTATTGTCACCTTGTTGGCTATTCTGGAGATGGCAAAAGTGCAAGTCATACGAATCATGCAGCACGTGAGCTCAGGAATTATCAGAATTTTCAATGCATAACTTAAAGGCCATTATTGAAAGCTTGCTCTTTGCATCAGATACGCCCCTTACGGTTGACAAGATCAAGGCTATTCTGGAGGTCAAGGACCGTAACGCCGTGCAAGATGCCCTGAAGAGCCTGGCCGAAGACTGTGACTCCCAAGAGCGCGGCTTTTTCTTGCGCGAGGTGGCCGGAGGATACCAGCTCCGAACCCGTCCGGAGTACCGGCAATGGGTGAGACGCATGAAGCAGAGCAGACCGGCCCGTTTGAGCCGTGCAGCCATGGAAACCCTTGCCATTATCGCCTACAAACAACCTGTTCTGCGAACCGATGTGGAGCACCTAAGAGGTGTGGACTCAGGGGGGATACTGCGGACTCTCCTTGAAAAAGGCATCATCCGTGTATTGGGCCGCAAGGATCTGCCAGGCCGGCCCATGGTCTACGGCACTACCAAGCGTTTCCTGGAGGTCTTTGATATGAAGGATCTCAGTGACCTGCCTACCCTGAAGGACCTGGAGGAACTCGGAGAAGCATGGCCGAACGACTCCACGTAGTCTTAGCCCGGGCCGGGGTTGCCTCTCGACGTAAAGCTGAAAATCTGATCCGCGAAGGCCGCGTTACCGTAAACGGCGAAGTCATCCTCAAGCTGGGCGCTCAGGTCGTCTGGGGGGAAGACGCCATACGGGTAGACAATCGCCTCATCCGCCGGTTAGATCCCAGGGTTACCATCGTAGTGAATAAGCCAAAACAAGTTCTGACCACGTCTCATGATCCCAGGGGCCGACCAACTACTGCCGAGCTTATAAGAAGAATCAAGACCCGCCTTTTTTCTGTGGGCAGGCTCGATTATCACACCGAAGGGCTCCTGATTTTTACGAGCGATGGAGAACTCGCCCACCGCCTTCAGCATCCCGGGTACGGCATCCCCAAGACCTATCGAACCAAGGTAAAGGGCCTGCCTGCTGAAAAGACGTTGGCGCATTTAAGATCCGGCGTGATCTTGGATGGCAAGCCCACTGCCACTGCCCAGGTCAAAAAAATTGGTACTACCGGCAGGAACGTCTGGCTTGAAATCACGATAAGAGAAGGAAGGTACCGGCAGGTTCGGCGTATGTGTGCGGTTGTCGGCCATCCGGTCATGAAATTGAAGCGCATCCAGTATGGTCCGATCCTGCTGGGAGACTTAAAGCCCGGAACCTACCGCCACTTGACACCGCAAGAGATGGAAAAGCTTCGAAAATGCGTCACGAAAAAGACCGGCTCGTAATGGTTGTCAGAACAAAAACCCTTGACTTCATCCCTCTACCCCCTTATGTAATTAGTAACCGTTCACGGGTTCAGAGTTCATCGGTTCAGAGTTCATCGTTTAGGGTTATCTTTCTTTTGCTGACCTTGCTCGTAGGCTAGTCCCGCCCCGGGCGGGAATGAAACCTCGAATGATTGCGCGGGTGCGTCCAGCATGATCATATACACATCCTGTAACTCAACGGTTCATTTTTTCGGTGAACCTGGAACCCTGAACCCCTGAACCTGTGAACGCCTACTGTAATTAGTTATATAGACTTTCACATATTAAATTTCACCGCGTTATCGGTCGTCGGCGTATTACAATACAGCCTCCTCCCTCTAGCCTTGTGAAATTTAATATGTGAAAGTCTATAGTATAAAAAGATTTGTGGGCGGTTAACTCAGCGGTGAGAGTGCCATCCTCACACGGTGGAAGTCCGCGGTTCAAATCCGCGACCGCCTACCAGTAAACTTAAGGGGTTACGGTATTTGTCGTAACCCCTTTTTTTGGTAATAACCGTGCGGGCTATAGGCTTTAGGATAATGATTTTGTGAATGATAGAGGGAGGAAGGCGTACTCGTCGTACGTTGACGACCGATAACGCATCCAAAATCTTTATCTTAAAGCCTATAACTGCTCGCTTCACATGGCTTTGTACCAGTGCTGCCCGTTTTCCCGAAAAGGGGTAAGCGTTCACAGGTTCAGGGTTCACCGTTCAGGGTTGCTTTTTTAGCTGGCCTTGCTCGTAGACCGGAAAGTATTTAATAAAACTACTGTAACCTTTTTGCATTGAAGGTGTGGTAGGACAGAATTGCGTCGCCGTAAAAATTTTGTGTCCCAATGTACTCATGTTCGGCAAGGACGTCACACCGCCCTACCGTTTGAATTTCATACAATAAACGGTTCAGTTCATCGGCCAACTCTGAATCTCTGAACCTCTGAACTCTGAACCCGTGAACGGTTACACAATAGGTTATGTATTTATTCTATAAATCAATGGCACTCTTCTGGACCTTTGCAGAAGGACTGGTTCTCATCTATTTGAGGTGGGGGGTTTTGTTTTTGCAAAGGGGAGGGGGAAGGCAAAAAATCTTTCTGATTTTCTGTGTGACCACATTTTTTCTCCTTACCTGCTTGATGTTTGGAGGAGAGAGTTTTTTCGGTCTTTTTTTTGATTTACAAACAGGCCAGAATATAATCACTTACAGATGGGCATTGTGGAATTTCTTCTGCACCCTCTGGGTTATCCTTGAGGGGATCATTATGTTATATGTGGTGAGATTGTATAAGACTTTACGCCCTTCTCTTAATGTGAGTGCCTCAACACTGACAAAAGAAAAAAGCAGTACGCCTGTGTCCAATTCCAGTTATGGGATATATGCTTTAGTTTCGGTACTTATTTCATTATATGTTTTTTACGAATATAATATCCTTTCCATGATAGGAAAGAACGGCCTTGATGTGGAAAGCATATACCGCATCTCCCTGTTCTACATCAGGATTTGCGGCATTTTTTGGGTCCTCTTTGAATGGATCGTCGCCTTTATGGGAATAAAAACCTATTTACTCCTGAAAGGGGTCGGAGAATCGGAAGTGGTTGCGGGATAATCGCAATCATCAAAGGAGCTTATACCTCGGAGAACCCGCTCAATGAAACTTATCGAGACCATATTTGTGTGGGTTGCGGCCAACTTCACGACAGAAGTCTATATGATTTCCACAAAGATCCAGGGGATTCTCTGGAGTATAGCTGATATAGTATTGGTCTTTGTTTTTCTGAAGATAGCTGACCTGGTAAGGGTAAGGACACAAAAAAAGAAGATTCGATGGAGGTATTTTTCCCTCTGGTTTTCGGCTGTCTTGACTCCCGTTCTGATTTTCACTCAAACACCAAAACAAGTTATCCTCTTAGAGTCTGTAATATGCGGGACTCAATTTTCAATCCTAATTTATACTGTCATCGTTGAAAGAAAAGGTATGATGGATTTTATCACAAAGAAATTATAGTAAAATATAAGGGGCACCCATTAAAGCGTAAGTCAAGAAAACGACACCCCTCCTGTAATTAAATGGCCCCATTTTTTCCCTTGCCTTACACTGCTTGACACAGAAGCGCCATTCCTCTACAGTCCTGTCAACGTCCCGCTTCGCTGTTGTGGCGAGAGCTTGTTCTGTATGGAAACAGGGGCAGATTTGAATCCCAAATCAGGGAATCTGAAACAAAAAAATACCCTAGCTTCACGGTAAAGGATGCGTTGATCATGGACATTATTTCCCTCGTAAAAAACCGACTTGGTGATACCTACGATTTGCACCGTCGCTATGTTAATCCTCAGTTTGTGCGTGTGTTAGAGGTTATCGGATATAACCGGAATTATGCCACAGCCCAAGGGGCATGGCTTAAAGACGAAAAAGGTACGGAAGTGCTTGATTTTTTGGGCGGTTTCGGTGTGTTCAACATCGGCCGCAACCATCCTTTGGTGGCCAGGGTCCTCCATGATATGTTGGACAGCCATCCTGCCAGCATGGTCCAGATGGACGTGGGGACCATTTCCGGCCTCCTGGCCGAGGCATTAGCTTCCCTTGCGCCGGGTGATCTGGAAGCGGTTTTTTTTACTAATTCAGGAGCTGAAGGGGTGGAGGGGGCACTGAAATTCGCCAGGCAAGCCACGGGCAGGAGTAAGGTGGTTTACTGCAACCACGCCTTCCACGGGCTGACCTTGGGGGCCCTGTCTGTGAACGGCAACGAGGAGTTTCGCGGCCGCAACGAACCGCTATTGCCTGACTGTATTTCTGTCCCATTCAATGATCCGGAGGCACTTGAAGCCGCCCTTTCCGGGGGGGACGTGGCCGCATTCATTGTGGAACCGATCCAGGGAAAGGGTGTATTCATTCCTGATGACGACTATTTACCAAGGGCCCGCCGTTTGTGTGACGAATACGGGACGATTCTCATCGCAGACGAGGTCCAGACCGGCTTTGGTCGCACCGGCAGGATGTTTGCGGTGAATCACTGGGACGTTGTTCCGGATATCCTCGTCGTGTCCAAGGCACTTTCAGGGGGGTATATCCCGTTAGGTGCAATCATCAGCAAACGGGCGATCCATTCCAAAGTGTTTGACAGCATGGATCGATGTTTTGCTCATTCCAACACTTTTGGCCAGAATGACTTTGCCATGGCCGCAGGTCTTGCCACCCTTCACGTGCTTGAACAGGAGAATTTGGTCGAGCGCTCGGCCAGGATGGGTGACTACATCAAGAAAGGCCTTGAAGAGTTGGCAGGTGGCTATGAGCTGATTCACGATGTCCGGGGAAAAGGTCTTATGATCGGAATACAGTTTGGCGAACCCGGGTCATATGCGCTGAAAACCGGTTGGAAGCTCTTGCATAAAATGAACGTGGACATCTTCTGTCAAATGATCACCATGCCGTTGCTGGCCAATCATCACGTCCTAACCCAGGTAGCGGGACATGGATTAGACACTGTCAAAATTCTGCCTCCCCTCATTATCGACGAGAGCCATGCAGACTACTTTCTTGAAGCAATGGACCGGGTCCTGAAGGAAGCACACAATTTCCCCGGTTCTGCCTGGACAACGGTCACGAAACTGGGCATTCGTACCGCCAAAACCGCATGATGTCGCGAAAAGAACTCCTGGATGGCCTGTTAGGTGCGCTTTGGCGGCAGATAGTCCTGCATCCCGGCACTATTATTGCGCTGGGCCTGACATTGGCCCTTATTTCTGCCCTGTCCGCTATTTTTTTTCTGCGTCTCAACAGCAACCAGGACCGGCTGGTCTCCCCTGAAGTCCCTTTTCACAAAAGATACCTGGAGAATCTTGAAAACTTCGGCGATCAAGAACACCTCTATGTTGTTATCAAGAGCGGTGGCACCAAAGAAGGGAAGAAAAGGGCCGAGCAATTTGCTGAAAGCCTGAACCTGCGACTGCTACAGCATCCGGACCTTATTCAGGGCATCTACTACCGCATCCTGCCCCGTGATTTGGGGGACGGGGCTCTCCTTTTCGCTTCTCTTGATGAGGCCAAAACTCTTACCGAAACAATAGTCTTCCTGGCCCCAGCCTCAAACGATTGGATCAAGAATCCCACCCTGGCCGGCTTCCTGGTTCAGGTAAGCGGATTATTGACTCCGGATAACAGGAGTGCACCCACATTCGACGCATCTTTTTTCGGCCCGGTTTTTGAAGCCTTGCATACACTGCTCAAAGATATCAACGATGCATTAGCGGGCAAGCCTTCCGAATCCTCTCTATTCAATATAGCCGAAAGCGGGGGGGAGTATTTTTTTACTAAGGACGGCAGGCTCCTGGTCATGCGGATTTTGCCCAAGAAAGATTACGCAACCATGGACGTCATCGGCAAGCCTCTGGAGATGGTCCGCCATGAGTTGAAGACCACGGGCGCTCACTTTCCTGACGTTGAAGCCGGTCTCACAGGACGGCCTGTACTCCAGGCCGACGAGATGCAGACCACTGACAAGGATATGACCAGAGCGTCTATTATCGCCGTGATTCTTGTAGGGCTTTTGTTCACGGTTATCCTCCACGGGTGGCTCAGGCCCGTCTTGCTTTTGATCTGCCTTGCCATGGCCATGGCCTGGACCTTTGGATTCGCCACGGTTACGGTTGGCGAATTAAACCTCTTGTCCATTGTTTTTGTTTTGGTATTGGTGGGTATAGGCGTGGATTTCGGGGTGCACATGGTCATGAGGTACGTGGAGGCTAAGATGGGCCACGTTAACGTGGAAGAGGCGGTCCTTGCCGCCATGTTCAAGACGGGCCCCTGTATCATCCTGGGCGCAACCACGTCGGTCTGTGCCTTTTACTCTGTGCTCGGGTCCGATTTCACAGGCCTTGCACAGTTGGGGCTCATCGGGGGCACCGGTGTTCTTTTGTGCCTGTTGGCCACGATGACCGTGCTACCGGCTATGTTGCTGATAGCGGGAAGGAAAAACCTTTTTCCCTCATCTGTGCCCAGGGTGACTGCCATGCCATTTCTTGAACGTCTTTCTGCGCGGCCGGGGTTGGTGCTATCAATTGTTGTTGCCGTTAGCCTTGCCGGGCTCCCTGGCCTTTTTAAGGCACGTTTCAACTACAATCTCTTGGAGCTTCAGGCCAAGGGTCTGGAATCGGTGGAATATGAAGAACATTTGATCCGCTCATCAGACGAATCCACATGGTATGCCATTATGACGGCGGACAATCTGGATGATGTAACGCGGTTGACCAAAAGCCTTGAGGCCATGCCCAGTGTGAGCAAGGTGGAGAGTATTTTGGATTTCATTCCGCAAGAACAGGCGCAAAAGTCGGCCCTGTATGCCAGAGCCGACAATGCCTTAGACAATATTCCCGTATTTGACTCCGTAACCACAGGCCCTGATCCGAATTCGTTGATCAATGCCTTAGATGAACTTAGCTCCGTTCTGGAAGGGCTGGAAGAAAAATTGTTCACTTCCGGAGCCGGCGCGGAGCTGGCCCTCATTGGCCAGTGCATCACTCAAATACAGTCCTCCCTGGACATCCTTGAACATGACCCGGCAAATGCCTCACGTCTGACAGTGTTCCAGGGCCAATTGTGCAGCAATATAATAGAGACACTTCAGCAATTGAAACGCTGGCTCAATACAAAAACGGTGATACCAACAAATCTTCCAGCCTTCATTCGAGACATGCACGTGGGCAAGGACGGCCGCTATCAGATCAAGATCAGCCCGAGTGAAAATGTCTGGGATTTTGAGAAGCTGGAGCATTTTGTGTCTGACTTACGGCGCGTGGACCCCGAAGTGAGCGGCGTTCCGGTAGGGGTGCTCGAGTCTGCCCGGCTGATGCACAGGACCTTCCTTTTTGCGGCCGCACTGACTGTGGGTCTGGTGAGCCTAATTTTGTGGTTCTATTCATACTCTCTGCGCTACGTACTCCTTACTCTTTTGCCATTAGGGGTGAGTATGCTATGGCTTTTGGAATTAATGGGCATGTTTGGCCTGAACTTCAACTTAGCCAATTTTTTTGCTATCCCCATTCTCATTGCTATCGGTGTGGACGGTGGCGTGCATCTTCTGGCGCGATGGAAAGAGCTACAAGGCAATGGCGGGTTGTTTTTCACAAGCACGCCTACGGCCGTAACCTTGAGTTTTGCCACCACCATGATAGGGTTTGGCGGCCTGCTCTTCGCGCACCATCGCGGTCTGGCAAGCTTGGGAGCGGTCATGGTGCTGGGGTCATTAATGGGGATGCTTGCCTCTATTTTAGTGCTCCCCCCGGCGCTCAAGTTTTTTGGCAACTTCAGCTCAAAGAGTAATAGTTCACCCCTCCGGGTGAGGGAATCCGCTTCTCTTCGGCCTCCAATGCCTTAACTCGGTAGGCGATTGTGCTCGGTGGCAATGGCTGCAGGCATGCTTTCAGCGGTTTCCCTCACCCTCTGAACTGTTACCTCAAAGACAAAGGATAGGGGGTAGGGTGAAGCATATCTCAGCAGCTTTGTTCTTAGCGATCAGTTTGTTTGCCTGGGGCAGTCC
>JAUVJO010000403.1 GCA_030592345.1 Deltaproteobacteria bacterium | reverse complement strand
GGTGTCGGACAACTTCTCCTTGTTCCTGGGCATATGCAGTATCACAGCCCGATGGGGACTGTTTTCGTGCGCCGACAAAGAGGGTCTCTCAGAGCGTTTTCACGAGGAATTCCAGAAGCGTAAGCTCATTGTTCGGCAGAGCCTTTGCTATCAATCAGATAAAAAACAGTCGTTCGTCTCCGTGCCACTCCACGCGATCCTTGATGGAGTCATTCTTGGGCACTCTTGCATCATCAAGAAAGAGGACATCAGCAATCTATCAATGGGGGCTATCCGCAAGTCTCAGATCACAAGGTCAGGTTAACTCTGGCATACTGCCGTTGCATTGGAGGAAATCCCAACAAGAAACGTCTCGACAACGTACCTTGGGAAAGCCGTGCTGATACTTGACATCATTGTCACTTGCCGAACAATAATGAAACTGGAAGCAAAGCTGATCCATGTATCAAAGCAAATTCCGAATAATGCTGCTTCAACCCTTGTGGATATTGTAATATAGCATTATTATTCTACAATAAAGCATAACAGGACACAAGGCACAGAAAGTCCCAACCATCGCATGAACCAGTCACAGCCGTTATGAGGTTGGCTTGAGTTATACCAGTGCTGGTTATGCACATGTTCATGCCGCGCTGCGCGCGGCATGAATGTAGAGTTGACCTGAAAACTGTGAACAAACGAAAGGAAATCAAGCCGCGCGCTGATTCGCGCGTCTTGAACAAATCGTTGGACACAGACGCCATCTCAACATCGCATGCAACTCGAACTTGCGTCCAAGTAGCTGCTCAGTTATCAATGACGCAGGTCAACTCTACATTCACTCTACGAAAGATTGACATGCCATTTCTGAATTTGCATAGTCTTACCAGTAAGACGATAAACCTATGCATGATTGGAATTAAGAAATGAATACAGTAGCTACAACAAAAATGTCATCCAAAGGACAAATTGTAATCCCCGAGGAAATCAGGAAAGCTCTCCATCTGAAAGCTGGAACGAGGTTTGTTGTATTGGGTGAGGGAGATGTAGTTGTTCTTAAAACAATAACTCCACCCTCTTCCGATGAGTTCAAAGAAATAATACTTCGTGCCAGGCAGGCTGCATATGAATCGGAAATGAAACCCGAGGATATTCTCGAGGCCATTAAAGAAACACGATCTGAAAAATGCACGTAGTAGTTGACACAAATGTCTTAATCTCTGCCGTGTTCTTCGGAGGTAAACCAGGGCAAATTCTTGATGCGTGGCAAAAGAAGAAAATCGAATTGGTGATCTCGACGGAAATACTCGCTGAGTATATCGATGTTCTTCACAGACTATCAGCAAAGTATCCCAAGGTTAATGTATCCCAGATAATCACATTGATTGCGAGCTTCAGTCTCATCGTAGAAGCTCGGAGTCTTGAAGAAAAAGTCTGTGAGGATCCCGATGATGACAAATTTATAGCTGCAGCAATTGCATGTTCATCAAACGTAATAATAACAGGAGACGCACATCTGCTGGATGTTTCGGGATATTCTGGTATTGAAATGATGAAACCAGCGACATTTATTAAGAAATACTTGAGTGAACAAACAAATGCAGCAGAACGGCGACCAGGGGAGTAACTCATGCTTCTTGTCTGCTGATTTGAAGCGTTGGCGTAAACTGAAAGGAAATGAGAATGAAACCTGAACTACGCAAGATCGTAGCAATCATCGCGGGAGCAGTCCTTGTCATATCCGTCTTCCTTCCCGCACTTGATATTGGATTCGCATCTCTATCCTTATGGGATGGGATGGAAGGCAATCAGAACGGAAATGGTATTGTCATCCTAATATTCGGACTGCTTACTCTGGTCGCAGCAATTGCTGAGAAGTACGATTATGTTCAGGCCTGTGCCATGGGTGTTTTTGCGGTGACCCTTTCGCTAGTGATCGACCTATTCAGGGCGGATGCAGCCGAGTACATTGGGATTGGTATTATACTTCTCGTTCTTTTCTCAATAGTCGGTGTAGGTATCAAGGAAATAAAATTGAAGTAATATAAAGGCCGTGCAATTAGCACTAGGGGATGGTGTCCGCCAATCATTGTTGTCGAGTAAAAAACGGCGCCGGCTTGAGCACAAAGAACAAACGGAAATCGGGCCCATAGAACAAAAAAAGCCGTCGCCGAAAATAACCGGAAGGAATAGAACAGAACGGAAATATCAACTCTTCAGGTGAAACAGAGCGTTCAAACCCTTATTACACCAAGGAGGAAATTGTTCCGCCAACAAATGCATGAACCAGCCACAAATGCAAAGCCATGAACCAGAGTAGTATCTGTGCTGGTTATGCAAACGTTCAAATCAGGAAATCTACACTTGACATGCACCACCACTGAGGTGTAAATAATATACCATGTTATTTGAATATGACACTCGCAAGAGCGAAAAGAATGCAGAGAAGCACGGAATTGATTTCGAAAAAGCACAGAAGCTATGGGATGATCCTGACTTGATTGAAATTCCTGCAAGAACAGAAGATGAGCCGAGATATATGGTCATCGGAATGATCGATAGAACCCATTGGTCGGGAATCATCACGTACAGGGAATCATCTATCCGGATCATCTCTGTACGACGATCCCGTGATGAGGAAGTGATAATTTATGAAGGCTAAGGATTTGGACAGGAAGTTCGACAACGGTGAGAATATTCTTGAATATCTGGAACTCGCTCAAG
>JAUVJO010000275.1 GCA_030592345.1 Deltaproteobacteria bacterium | reverse complement strand
GATCCATCGCAGGCCATTTCTTGATATTTGTCATTTTTAAGTTCTCCTCTGTAATTTGGTTGATATTGTCTCATCTTTTGCGCCCTTTCGGTTCTCTTCAAAATAAATGATCATTTCCTGCTCGAGTTCGGTCAACAACATATTCAATTCCGCACTGTCGGCCGAGGAAATTGGTGGGTCAGCATCCCTGTGCTTGCGAATCTGCTCAGTAAGCAATAAATAATCGTCGCTAAGGGACTGGAATGATGTATTTTTTTTGGTAAGCAGTTCGATTGATCTTGACCATTTTGGAAAGCGATCTTTTAATAAGCTTAAGTTACTGGCCATGTTTATCCTGCCCGAAATGTGCTTAAGGTTGCATCCTGAATCTGACTCGCAGTCGGAATCACGCTTTATTCTTGTATACTATTTCAATTTTTTATATATACAATGTTAATTACTGTGAATCACAGTGACTCCAGGCCATTTTTATGTTTAATGTTAACAACTTAAATATTATGGAATTTTGATACGATGGAACGCCGATCGTCAGACACAACCAAGTCTCAGACCACTACGCTTGCTCCATCTGCTGCTGAAATCAGTGCCCAAATGGAGAAAATAGTGGGCAGGCCGGATTTTCAGAGGGCAAGACGCCTCAGGGAATTTTTACGTTTTGTGGTGAACGAAAGACTCGATGGCCGGGCCGATAGCCTGAAAGCTTACACCATTGGTTTGGAAGTCTTTGAACGGCCGGATAACTTCGACCCGATCACCGATACCATTGTGAGGGTCAATGCCGGCAAGCTGCGACGCGCACTGGAAAGATATTATTTAGGACCAGGAAGACAGGATAAGATACTCATTTCGATTCCCAAGGGCCGTTACGTTCCAGTCTTTCAAAACCAGGACTTCGACCAGACCAGAGGTGAGAATAATCCAGTCGAACCGGCCAGTGAATCGCTCGATAGCACAAAGATACCCACAATTGCGGTATTGCCCTTCAGAAAGGTCAGACTTGAATCTTCCCGTGAGTTTATCATCAATGGCCTTGGTGAAGAGCTGACCATGGCGCTGTCACGATTCAGCGGTCTGAGGGTTATCGCATACTATTCCACAGCTGGATTCAAGCCGGAACAATGCGGTCAGGACCAATTGTGTCGTCAGTTTGGTGCAACGTTTGTTATCACGGGAAGCATCTACCAGACCGCCGATGAACTCCGCCTGAACGTTGCATTGGTGCGCACCGACAATTGTCAGCAAGTCTGGTCACAGAGATATGAACGCAATTTTACTATCGATTCCTTTTTGTCGGCCCTAGATGATATCGTTCAAAGTGTTGTGGCCGCAGTGGCCGATAATTACGGAATCATCTCGAAGATAACCGCAACCGCATCACGGGGAAAAGCCGTGAATGAGTTAGAGGCCTATGAAGCGGTGCTGCGCTACTACCATTATGAAATCACCCTTGACCCTCGGGACCATGAGGAAGCGCTGCAGGCATTAGAAAAAACGGTTGCCATCGATGCCGAAAATGCTCTGGCCTGGGCAGGGCTTAGTGGCCTCTATTTCGATGCCTTTGCATTGTCGTTTGGAGACCTGAAAAATCCAAGAGAAAGAGGCGCGGAAGCTGCCCGCAAAGCAATTTCTATAGATCCGTGTTGCCAGTATGCTTATATTGGCATGTGCTTTACCAATTTGTTGCAGCGAAACGAAGAAGAGATCATTCGCAATGCCAACAAAGTCATAGAACTAAATCCCAATGCGGGGTTTTTGGTAGGCACTGCCGGTTGGTATTTAGCTCTGGCAGGCCAATATGATGAAGGGTTTCGATTCATCGAAAGCAGTATACAGTTAAATCCACTCTTTCCTTCCTGGTTCCATTTCCCCTACTTTTTGAAATACTATTTTGACGGAAAATACAACGATGCCTTAGAAACTATCAAAAAATTTGGATTGACCGATTTGTTCTGGAATCCGCTGATGCAAGCTGCTGTTTTGGGACAACTGGGAAGAATTACTGAAGCACAAGCGGCAATTCAGAGGTTAATATCATTAAAGCCGGATTTTCCTGCAAAAACTCGTTTTTATATCAGCTGCTATCTGACAAAAGACAAATGGGTCGATCTTGTACTTGAGGGTCTGAAAAAGGCAGGATTAAAAGGGGTATGACATAAACAATAAAAAGGCTTGGGATCTTATTCGTCAACTATAAAAAAACACCGGTGCCCGACCAAATCAATCTCGCATAGCTTTCGCATTACAGATTTATAACTTCATTGACATTCTTCAAATTTTGACCAATCCAGAAGCCAAAAAGTATTTGGCAAGTTTTCAAGGCTTCAGGTTACATATAGCACCAGCTAACGTAACATATTTTGGCTTACCCAAAAGTGTGACATACGTGCATGAATCGATCATAACTAATTTGCTAAATTTTTTGTATATTTGTTCTTCCAATCGCTAATTAGAACATCATCCTTCCCGCAAAATTCATTTATCTTGGTCCAACGCCAACTTAATATCCCCAACTTAAAAATATAACAATTCTATTGTTTTATACCTGGAAACTTTTTACCCAGAACTTTTCTGTTGATGACCGCAGCGTTTCTCTTTTTGGTAGACCAATTTCGTACTTTTTTAAGTGCTTGGGAAGGCGTATATGCCTGGCGGCTTTTCCGGTTTATAGCTTGCATTGCTGTATTAAGACGTGCAAAATCATTATCCGTTTTTTTCTGAAATCAAAATTTAGAGATCTCGATCTCATACCAAAATTACTTGCACAAAATAACTAAATTGCAAAAGCTTGCAAGTAGGGCTATTTAAACAAACAGCAAAACGTCTTTCAGGAACTTGTCTAAATATATATACTTGACAAAACGTGCAAGTTAATTTATTTAGTCAAGTTATGAAAGGCTCAATTGAAAAACAAGCCATGGCGGAAGTCCCCGGCATTCTCGCAAACCTTCTTGAGTTACCGGTAAGCGATGTGAATGTTGTTCCCCAAGAGCGTAAAATCGGCCCGGACTTTTTGGTGAATGCTTCTGGGTACCATTTCCTGGTGAAGTGTAAAAGCACAGCTGCTAGAGCGCCATTGCTAATGGCCTTGCGGCAGATCTCGGAAATCAAGGATTCCTTTAAAAAGGATGCCATTCCTTTGATCGTAGTGCCTTACATGGGTAAATCAGGGATGGATTTTTACCAGGATCACGATTTGTCCTGGATTGATCTTTCGGGAAATGCTCACATCAAAGCGCCAGGGCTCTTGATTCATGTCAAAGGCCGTCCGAACCGCTTTAAAAAGGTTGGCAGGCCGGCCAATGTATTTGCACCTAAAAGTGCTCGAATTACGCGACAACTGCTCATTGAGCCGGGAAAAAGTTACAATCAGCGGGAGCTTTCACAAATCACGGGTCTGGATGAGGGTCATACCAGCAGAATTGTCCGCAGACTGGAAGAACTCAACCTGATCAAAAGAGATGATCAAGGGTTTTTGAGACCGTCGGATCCGGAGCAGCTTCTTGATGCCTGGATTGAGACTTACGATTTTTCAAAGCATCAAATCATCAAAGGACACATTGCCGCCCGATCGGGCGAGGAACTCATTAATCAGATGACCCGGACCCTAGCTGAGCAACAAATCGATTACGCGGCAACTGGATTGGCCGGAGCCTGGCAGTACACGCATTTTGCCAAGTTCCGCCTGGCCACCCTTTTTTTAGCCGATCCGCCCGGAAAGAATCTTTTCGATCTACTTCATTTCCGGGAGGACGAACGAGGTGCCAACACCTGGCTGGTTGTTCCCAACGATAAAGGCGTTTTCCATGGATCATCAGCCCGGGATGATATTGTATGTGTTCACCCGGTACAGATGTGCCTTGATCTCAAGGGACATCCGGAAAGAGCGAAAGAAGCCGCTTCGATGGTTCGCCAGGAATGCTTGAAATGGGGGCGGGATGCCTGAAAAACCTTCATTTGCCTTTGATTATAAAAGAGAAAATGTAGCGCTGGTGCGGCAAACCTGCCTTTATGTTGCCACGAAACTTGGCGATCTATTAGATGACCTTGTGGTCGTCGGCGGGCTCGTGCCTTCGCTTCTAATTCCCGATGAATCGCTTCCTGAAGGAGAAGATGTCCATATCGGAACCATGGATCTGGATTTGGGTCTTTCTTTGGCCCTCCTTGATTCGAAACGATATGAGGATCTTACGCTTAGGCTTTACAGAGCCGATTTTAAGCCGGACAAGAACGAGGAAGGCAACCCTACACTGCAACGATGGAAGATTACGCCGGCCACTGATTTGAAGGTGACTGTAGATTTTCTGATTCCGCCAAGCCTTGCAACTGACAAAGGAGGGGATCTGCGCCATATCGAAAAAGATTTTGCTGCGGTCATAACGCCAGGCCTTCACCTGGCCTTTCAGGATAAACAGAAGGTTTCTCTGAAAGGTCTCACACTGTTGGGTGAAAAAGCGAACCGTGAAATTTGGGTGTGTGGTCCGGGTGCATTCGTCGTGCTGAAAGCCCTGGCTTTTGATCAAAGGGGTGAGAACAAAGACGCGTATGATCTTTATTTCGTGATCCGCAATTATGCCGGTGGCGTTGATGACGTCTGCAGATGCCTTAGCCCCTTGCTCAAGGAGGTGGAAACAAAAAAAGCGCTTGAAATCTTGAATCGTGACTTTTCGGAACCGGATGGCGTTGGCCCAAGCCGTGTCGCCTTGTTCCAATATGGAGGGCCAGATGCAGACCTCCAGGCGGATGTCGTCGGTTTTACCAAGGAACTGTTGACCAAATGTGATCGTGTAACGTAG
>JAUVJO010000244.1 GCA_030592345.1 Deltaproteobacteria bacterium | reverse complement strand
GCTTCATTAATTCAGCATGTTATGACAAGTTAACTGGAGCGAAATGGATACCCCCTTTCTTGGGATTTGGCCGACACGATGATCAAGGCCAGTATTCAATTTTCTAAAACGCACAAAAATCACATTTTACCAGGAGATTTGAATAGGATACGATTTTGGGAAGGCTAGAGGGAGGAAGGCGTACTCGTCGTACGTTGACGACCGATAACGCATCCCAAATCTGGCATCCTTCATGAGTCAGTTTACACTTTTTCCTGGCATTTTGGTTGCATTCAGGTGTCAGGAAAGAGAAACGCAAAAACTCAAACCTGACACCCGACACCTGAAACCTGAACACTGAACACTGAAACCCGGCCTTCATTTCGAAGAAAGTGTAAACTACTTTTACTCGATTTTGAAAGATGCCCAAAATCTTTATCTTTAAGCCTATATAGATATTCGACCGTGAGTGAGAAAATACTGGTCATCCACCAAGGCGCTCTAGGCGATGTGATCTTGAGCTTTCCTGCCGTCCTGTCTTTAAGGCAGGAGAAAAACGCTTGCATATGCCTTCTGTGTAAAGCTCAGGTTGGCAAGATCGCCTGTCAACTCAGAGTCGTCGATGCCTGTTTCCCTGTCGAAAGCGCACGTTTCTGCACCTTGTTTTCCGAAGATATGAGTCACGACATGAAAGATTTCATAAACCAATATGAGACCATTGTCTCGATTGGTTACTCGGATGTTGGGGATCACATCAGGCAGAATCATCGCGGGCAAACCTGTCAGATAACCCCTCGCCCCCCGGCAGAGGAGGAAACCCATGTGGCCGTCCATATCATGAGGCAACTACAGGATAAGGGATTGTTGGAAAACATCAGCGATTGCGGAACGGGGAGTGCGGAGTGCGGAATGGAGAGTAACAATCGCGGTGATGTCTTCAAGCCGACAGGCGCAATGTGGGAATCCAACCCCCTTTGGGCTCATAATTCCGCACTCCGCATTCCGCACTCCGCATCCAGGCCCCAGGTCTTATCCAGCTCCCAACACACTAATGAGCAAACAAAATGTTTCCAAGGCATGAACCTTGTCCTCATTCACCCCGGGGCAGGAAGCAAGAGAAAACGTTGGCCCCTGGAGAAATTCGTTGAAGTTGGTGCTGCCATCAGAAAGATGAATTCCTGTGATATAATTTATCTCATTGGCCCGGCAGAATCAGACCTTTTGCCACTTGTCAAGAACCAGGGGGGAGGCCGATTTCAGATCCGTCAAGTCGAAGATCTTGCCCAGGTATTAGCCTTCATGAAGGCCGCTAACTACTTTATTGGCAATGATTCAGGCTTGACCCATCTGTCGGCCTTTATGGGGGTTCCCACTGTGGCCATCTTCGGTCCATCTAGCCCCAACAGATGGGCGCCCATAGGTCCTGCGACAAAGGTCCTTCGTGGTAAGGTTGACTGTGCGGCCTGTTTTGAAGTAGAAAAGAGAAACTGCGAAGTCCCCCAATGTCTAAACGGGGTGTCAGTGGACATGGTCGTCGATGCTGTCAAAGAACTGGCATGATTTAACGGAGGCTTTGATGGCATATCCGGAAAAGGATCAATTGCTCGACAGATTCCTTGGCTCGGCCCTGGGCACGTTTGTGGGAGACGCCCTGGGGGAGCCTGTAGAGGGGTGGTCTCACAGGGCCATTTACGATCGGTTCGAGATCCTTGACCATTTCTTACGGGGTGTTGGGAGCTATACAGATGACACCCAGATGATGATAGGTATCCTGGAGACCCTTTTAGAAAAAAAGGGTTTTGATCCTGCCGTGTGTGCGGTTAAGTTTCAGCAAAATTTTGATCCCATGCGCGGTTATGGCCGGCGCATCTTTGGTGTGATGGACAGGATCAGGCAGGGCATACCGTGGGACCAGGTGGGTACAGACAGTTTTGGCAATGGCGGGGCCATGAGAATAGCCCCCATTGGTTGCTTCTACTACGATGACATGCAAGCCATCAAAGAAAACGCCATCTTGAGCGCCCGCATTACGCACAACCACCCGGAAGGGCTGGCCGGCGCAGTAGCCCAGGCCACGGCCGTGGGGCTGGCGTTTCAGCAGGCCTTGTCTAATGAGCCGATTGAGCCGGAAACATTTCTGGACACGATTACAGACCGGGTGATTGACGTTGACAAGGGTTTCGCCGAAGCCCTTGATCGGATCAATTCAATTCCCCGGGGTTCCATGCTCGAGATAATTCACGCTATTTCCGGCAGGTACGGTCTAAGTCTCAGGGCCATCGAGTCCGTTCCAGCAGCCATCGGGGCCTTTCTGTTGACTGATAGCTTTAGGGATGCAGTTGTCCTGGCGGTAAACCTGGGCGGAGATACGGACACCATTGGTGCCATGGCAGGAGCTATTGCGGGAGCCTTTTATGGCTACGGCCAGATACCGCAAGAGTGGCTGGAGCCCCTGGAAAACAGGGCGAAAGGGCGGGATTATGTGATAGATTGCGTAAGGCAGATTGTTTTATCACTGAACCTAAACCCTTCATTCGTGGTTTCATCCCGCCGTACGTCTGGCGGACTAGTCTACAAGCAAGGTCAACGAAAAAAAGGTGACCCTGAACCTGTGAACGCCTACAAGACAAAAAATGTGACATGAGATGACAAAGAATACGAAGAGAGATTGAAAATGGGGTCAAGAATCTGATAAAGTAACTGAAGAAATATTCGGATGGAAAGATACGTTTGAGGAGGAATATGGTGAATACTTTGATCACGATGATGATGACACATATGAAAACACTTCAGAAGGGGAAATTGTGATGAAAAAGAGATTTAATGAAGTGTTCCAATTCAAGATTTCACTGAGGGGTGGTAAACCGCCGATTTGGCGGCGAATACAAGTCCCGAAGACCTATTCGTTTTGGGACCTGCATGTTGCCATTCAAGACGCTATGGGTTGGGGAGATTGTCATCTTCACGAGTTCGAGATGGTCAGGCCTTCAAGCGGGCTGGAGGTGAATATAGGCATTCCGGACGAAGATTTTGACAGAGAGGTTCTTCCTGAATGGAAACATAAAATAGCAGACTTATTCTCTATGGAGAATCGTTCGGCTTATTATGTGTACGATTTCGGTGATAATTGGGAACACAAGATAGAATTGGAAAAGATACTTCCCAAAGAAAAGAATGTTGATTATCCTAGATGTATAAAAGGAAAAAGGGCGTGTCCCCCTGAAGATTGTGGAGGGATTTGGGGGTATATGGATTTCTTGGAAATCATAACAGACCCCGATCATGAGGACTATCGAGATATGTTAGAGTGGATTGGTGGAGAGTTTGACCCGGAACATTTTGACGTGAAAGAGATTGGTTTTACCGACCCTGACGAACGTCGCCAAATGCTATTTGGCTAGTAGGAGAGTCTGCTTCAAAACCCAGGCTCGGCAAAAACCGTTCTACGAACCCCGACACGAGTTGCGCAACCGTAACCCTGGCCCAGACCAGGACTATTGACCTGTTAGCTTATGATAAGCTTAAGCGCCGGGGCGGGCCGTTTGACTCAACCGAGCGCCAAAAGGTAAATACCAACGAATATATGATCATGAGTTTCCAAATGTCTGATTATGCGAGGTGATCTATGACAAGTACAGTGTTGGAAGAAGACCATCGTCCGTGGGGGTACTACCAGGTGCTTGCGGATGAACCTGACCACAAGGTCAAACGTATTGTTGTTTATCCTGGCAAGCGGTTGAGCCTTCAGCGGCACAAACGCCGGGCCGAACACTGGTTCGTCGTGTATGGAGAGGCAATTGTTACGCGGGATGATGAGGAACTGCACCTTAAAGCTGGTCAAGCAGTTGACATTCCCCTGATGGCCGCACACCGCGTCATGAACCCCGGCACCGAGAACATGGCCTTTATTGAGGTGCAGATCGGTGACTATTTTGGCGAGGACGATATTGAACGGCTGGAGGATGACTTTGGTCGAGCATAGCCAGATTTTTGGCAAATTTATCGCTACACGAGAAAATGTGAAAAAGAGATGTGGTACAGATTGACATGCTTAACAGATGAAAGCCAGGTCAAGTCGCAGTTGTTTGCCTTTGGCCGAATGCTTTTTCTGGTGGGCTTAGGAGTCTTTATTTTTTGTTTCCTGGTAAGCAATCCGGGCAGTGCTGGTGAGGTTGAGCATGGTGCCGTCCGGGTAATCTACGGAGGGAACCTGCTTGGCATGCTCGAACCGTGCGGCTGACATGATCGGCAGGCGGGGGGGCTTTCTCGTCAGAAAACAGTGACCGATCAATTGATTGCTGAAGCAGGGCCGGAGAATACCATTGTCATCAATACGGGGGATAACTTCCAGGATACCGGCGAGGTGGAAAAGAAAAAGGCCGAGGTGTTGTTTAACGCCTTTGCCATGATAGGAATCGACTGTATCTGCCTGGGTGACCGAGAGTTCGTGTTTGGGGCCCCGTTTTTAGGGCATCTGGCAAGCCGCTGGCCGGTGAATTTGGTGTGTACCAACCTGGAAGGTGCAGGCCGGGAGTCGCCCCATATTGTGCCGTACTTGCGGTTGAACAAGGGGAACATACAGGTGCTGATCACTTCAGTGATAGACCCGCTGTTATTGAAACCGACAGGAGAGAAAATCGCCTTCACCGATCCTGTCGCCGCTATCAAGAGGGTACGAGAAGCGATTAGCCACGACCTGTTCATCGTTATTTGCCATGCAAAGAGTGCCATCGCAGAGAAATGGCTTGCTCAAGTGAGTGGCATCAACCTGGCAATCTTGGGCCACCAAACCGGTGTTGGGAAAGAAAAAACGGAAATCAACGGGGCTGTGATCGTGTTTAATAATGACCGCGGCCAACTCGTGGCCCACGTCGATCTCATGCCGCGCAAAGGATCCTATCAAGTCGGTGGGCCACAAAACACTGTGTTACATGTAAACGAAATAGAAGAAGACCCTATGGTTAGCAGGCTAATAGAACAATACGAAGCCTGGAGCAGAAAACATTATTACGAAAAGAGCAAAGACCAGCGGTCAGGCAAAGTGGGGCGCTGTCAGGAAAACATTTATGCTTGCAAAGACGGATGCAAGGAATGTCACCAGGAGAAAGTTGCTTCCTGGGCGAAAACCGCACATGCCAGGGCGCTTGCTTCTTTGATAAGAAAAGGCAAGGAATATGATCCCAAATGCCTTCCGTGCCATGTAACCGGCATGAGAGATGGTGGGTTCGTCTCTCTCGATTCTACACCGCACATGGCAAATGTTCAGTGTGAGGCGTGCCATGGCCCGGCTGGTTTGCATG
>JAUVJO010000401.1 GCA_030592345.1 Deltaproteobacteria bacterium | reverse complement strand
TTTCCGCCTCGCCCTGATCTTTATGCAATATCATATCTCTTACAAAGATGACTATTTCTTTTATATTATCTATAAGCTGATCAATTTTGACAAACATTATATTTTTGTTTTTATCGGTTAACCCTTTATTGACAGTTAGAAAATCTTTGTCAGTAGTAATGTTGTCACCATTCTTGTAAGTACTGATTACTCTGATTAGATTTCAGGTCAGAGGGGTCAAGTCTACTTTTGACCCTTATTAATTTTGAGCAAGGGTTAACCGTAGACTTGACCCCATTTAGTGACCCCATTTAGTATTATTTTGCATCGTATATATTGAAAAAAGGTCCTTTCTTTGGGGGTTAGAAACTCGCCGCTGGATCGCCGCTGATCGGCAGCGCTGTTTTTTGCGTCGGCTGAATAATTAAGGAGTCGTTCTTTCCCTCAGTTCAAGCGCATCACCATATTCATGGATTACTTCGTCAGAATCCCTTCCGGAAATCCTCTTGCCCGTAGCAGCCTCGATCAGGTCCAAGAGGTTTGAGGCCCTGTCACGGATGAACTTCTCGAACGCGTCTGACCGAAGAAAGTTTGGGGCAATTTTGTGGGTTTTCAGAATTTCGTCCAGCCGGGGGCTATCTATATTGGATTGTTTCTCGATATTGGTCAGGTAAACACTGGGGGCCTTCCCGCCAATAATACGGTTGGTCTTGGCCGAAAGCGGGGCCTTATTGACAGAGCTGTTCCACAGGCTGCGCTTATATTTACTTTCGCAATAAGCTTTGGGAAAAATGTGATGGATGTCGATGGCAAGATCAAAGTAGGATGTGATCTCAATAGGATCTCCGCTCAAAAAATCATTGCTCCCAGCCTGCATGAGAAGGGCCATGAGGCCCTTATAGGCTGCGCTCAGTCTGGACTGCATGGAAAGAAGCCGGGTTTTGGGGCAAAGCCCGAATTGCGGATGGTCCTGGGTTGGTCATTGCCCTCAATCCATGCCACGAAGTCCGGCACATCCATACCAAAGCGGGTTTCATTTGCGCCCCCGTAAAGCTCTCCGAATACCCCACACCAGAACCATCGGGATAATTTCCGACGGATGGTGTCTATTTCAAAGTTGTTACCCAGTAGGGCACATATTACGGAAAGAGGAATCAACTGGGTGGAGTAAGGCAAAGTCCGGGAATCAAATATCTTTTCCCTGGCCAAAAACCGTGCTGTTTTTTTCAGGCCTTCCTCAATAGTGTCTGCGTTTCTCTTATAATCCTTCAAGGCGAGCTTAAGTACGTCCTTCCTTTTGCAAGTGACTGGATTGGAGACATCCTTTTGGTTTCTCTGGTACGATGAAAGCAGGGTCACAGCAGTCAAAAAGGCCGTGGAATCCATTCCCTTCAACACGTCATGCTCGTGAATACGTTTCTTGCGCCTGTCCCAGTCCTCGCGCAGGTTGTATTTTTCCGCAGCGAACATGGCTGTGACCAGTTCGAATACGGTGAGCGTTACCCCGCCCATGTTCACCTTTTCAAAGACCTGGCAAACGGCCTCTTTTGGAGTGTCACGTAACAGTTCGATAGTCGGAACTCGGTAGCTTTGAAAGCGGCTTAGGACTTCCCCCTCGAATTGATCCCATAAACCCTGCTTTTCCTGATCGTAGTTGTGAAACTTGCTAAAATCACGTCTCCAGGCGAAGCAGCGAGATGAATCTAAAAGGGCTGCTAAAGGGAAAAGGCACATTTCATATTCCTTTTCTGGGGTTGTAAGATCCAGGTCAATTTTTCTACCAAAATCAGAGGTTATCATTTTTTTGGATGACACCGAAACCACCGCATCAAGCCTGTCCTCTTTAGGATCAAGACATTTTTTGATGTCCAAATAGTAGAATCGTTCAATTTCCTTGCCCTTGTTGTTGGTAGTTGGTACGGGCTGGCCGCTATAAATAGCCAAGTACAGGGAAGTCATACGCTGTTGGCCGTCCAGGATGAGGTATTCTGGCTTGGCGTTGGCAGAAATTGGCACTCCTTGGATGGGCCTGGGCTCGAACTGTATGCCATCGCCACCAGTCTGTAGTAGCATGACCGCACCAATAGGATAGGAAAGGGAAATGCTGGCGATGAGCGATGTAATATGGTCGTCGTCCCACACCCAGCCGCGCTGGAAGTCGGGAAGCTGGACATTTCCACCATTGATGTCTTTTAAAATATCCGGCAGCGAGGGTTCGCCAGATTTGAAGGTGCTTGTGATTGCGGGCATGTGAAAGGCCTCCTGTTATTTCTTCTTTGATGCGTACAAGGGATATACAAGGAACAATCTACAGTTATCGGAGAATTGCTCAGAATTCCTTATCAAGCAGGTTTTTCGTTTCATTCATTGTGCTTATGAGTCCAACGTTGAACTGTGCGGCGCGGTTTTTTTACGTCCGCACCAGTGATTTGTGTACGCCCGGCATGGGCGTGAACTTATGGGGTGAAAGTCCCCCTATACGTGAACCTTGTTAAGGTTCAGGAATTCCCGTCTTCAGCTCTGAGGTCTGAAAACAGTGTATTGTGGAGTTTGTATTTCGTAAACTTTTAACACAAAAATGGCCAAAAATCTTCTTATTGTTGGGCTTTTAAATAAGAAATTTCACTTTTTTTAAAAAAATACGAGAAAGTATTAGACATTTTGGTCAAGATGGTTCATGATTAGTTTGTAAAAAAGTCATGAAACATCAAAACCAAAAAAACAGTTTCAACCCGATACTTCGAAAGCATCTTAATGCAGATGCCTT
>JAUVJO010000237.1 GCA_030592345.1 Deltaproteobacteria bacterium | reverse complement strand
GGCGTAAGGCTCTTTCTTGAGAGCCCGCTTCACCGAGCGGCGCACCCCTTCCTCGTCATCAATAAATAAGAGACCGGTCATTACAACCCTCAGTTGTGAAAGTCTATAGCCTTCACAAAATCATTATCTTAACGCCTATATTTGTGCCAAGGTTTCAATGGCTGATGTTTCGAGTTCGCGAAAATAAGTCTGAACAGCATCTCTCATATCGTGTCGAGATTCCAAACGCACAATCTCGCGCCGAAAAGAGCTGCATCCTGGAAGCCCTTTGACAAACCAGCCCAAGTGGCTTCGCATCATCCGCACTGCGCGCGTTTCCCCAAAATGATCCACGGCATAGTCTATGTGACGCAGGATCCCTTGAAGGCGAGTAGACAGATCCGGAGGTCTGGGTTTTCTGGCGTGAAGAAGATCAAGGCTCTGAGCAAAGATCCAGGGATTTCCTATGGAAGCCCGTCCGATCATCACAGCGTCGCATCCGGTTTCCCTTTGCATCTTCACAACATCATCTGGTGTGCAGACGTCACCATTTCCTATCACTGGGATGGAAAGACGATCTTTAAGCCGCGCAATTAATGACCAATCGGCTCTGCCACCAAACCCCTGAAGGGCTGTCCTGGGATGAATGGCCAGAGCATCCACCCCGGCATTTTCAGCAATGCGGCCTGCTGTTATGGCCTCATCTCCTGAAGGTTGCCAGCCTGAGCGGATCTTAACGGTAAAGGGGAGGCTCACCGCCTTGCGAACTGCCTTTAAAATCGTCTCAAGCCTTTTCGGCTCACGCATCAAGGCCACTCCAGCCCCCTGTTTGACTACTTTGCGGACTGAACAGCCGAGATTGATGTCAACGATGTCGGCCCCTTGGGCCTGAACGATTTGGGCCGCCTCCTTCATCACCTCAGGGTCTGCCCCGAATATCTGGGCAGAAAGAGGCCTCTCGGCAGGGTGGCTCTTCAAGAACTCTGCGGTCTTTTTCCCGCCCTGGACAAGACCCTTTGAACTGACCATCTCGGTGACAACAAGTGCACATCCGGCCTCCTTGGCCAACCTTCTGAAAGGAAGCTGGGTGATCCCCGCCATGGGCGCCAAGATGAGCGGGTTGTCTAAAACCAGGGCACCTATATTCATAGTTCCTGATAGTGGTAACCGTTCACGGGGTTCATGTGTTGGGAGTAAGACCTTAGCTCATTGACCGTCTGTCGTCTATTGGTTGCGCGACTCGTTTGCGGCTTGCGCCTTGAAAACAGTACGTCGGTCGGTTGCGTTGTTTTTGGAGCCGCACAACGCACAACGATAACCGTAACGAGTAGCGCAACCGCAACCATTTATCTGAGCCCCGTGAACGGTTACCATTACTCCAACACTCCAGCACCCCGTGAACAGCTACTGATAATGTATATGGTCTGATATTTCAACTCGTGAGGAGTAAGGCCCTGTATATTGTGTAGAGACACGAGAAACAACGCAATATATAGTATGAGTTTAAATAAATCTTCTTGACAACGGCGGCTGTCTATCTTAGAAATGATTGTGTAAATCATATTAAATCGCCTGGATCCAATAGACAGATCAGCCATCTACAGGAGTTTTCATGATCGTTCAAACGTGGAAAAAAAGGGGCTATCTCTTGCTTATTATTGTGGCAGCTTCAGCCTGCCTCCTCTTTTTCAAATGTTATCGTAGCCCTTCCGACTCTTTCTCCCGCACTGCTTTCGTCTCGGTGGCCGAGGCGAGGGCTTTACCTGAAAAAAAGGCATTGCCATCCATGCGGCGCATACTGGGGGCCCAGGTCTCGCTCTTTTGGTCGCGAGATTATGAAGCAGTGGAAAATCGTATCCTCGACCTCAAGGCCGCCGGGGTTAATACCCTTATTGTCCGCGCCTTTCAGAACCCGGGCGACAGGCTGTATCGCTTTGCCCGGCCACAAAGGAAGACAGGGGTCTATTTTCAGACATCCCACGCGCCAGTTGTAGACCCGATTCTGGCAAAGATCGTATCCATTGGTCACCGTCACGCCTTAAAGGTCTTTGCCTGGATGGAAACCCGGAATATGCCACTTGACCTGCCGCACCCCAAAGCATCAAGGGCCCGCAGGTATTGTTTTGAAACACGGTCTCTTGAGCCGATCCGCATGTGGAGCATCTTTGATGAGACCGTTGAAAAAAGGCTCATAGGCCTTTACAAGGACGTGGTCAGGTCGGGCATTGACGGTATTTTGATCCAGGACGACCTTATTATGTACCAGTACGAGGATTTCAGTTCAAAGGCAGTGGCCCTGTTTGAGAAGGAAACCGGTAAGGGGCTCGATCCTGCAGAACTTTACGTGGACGTTTTTGTGGATGAAAAAGGGCGGTCACTCGTGTCTCGTTATTCGAATACGTTCTGGATATGGGCGCGCTGGAAAAACCGGAAGCTGTTAGACCTTGCCCGTAAATTGATCCGGGCGGCAAAGGCGACAAACCCTGAAATCGATATCGCCATGAATTTTTTGTACGAATCTGTTTCCGACCCGAAAAATGCCTTGGCGTGGTTATCCCAGAGCCTGCCTGAAGCGACCAAACTCCCCATCGATTTTTTTGCCATTATGGCCTACCACAGGCAGATAAAAAAGGAACTCCAACTGAGTGAGGCTGCCGTCTATGACAAAATCTCCACCATGACGGCAACGCTTCTCGATCAGATGGATGATCCGTACAAAATCCTGATGAAGGTGCAAATGTCTGATTGGGATACCAGGGAAGAGATTCCCCCCCTTGAGGCTCATGAGATCTTTCAGAGAATCGACAACCAGGGCCGGGTCAGCCTCGCCTTTTTTCCTTGCTCACCCCAGACCCCCCTCCAGGTGATTGGGCATCATTTTCAGTAAGTGAGGCCATGTACGCTTCCCACTCAATCGGGAGCATGTATTTTTTGTTGTTGTTACACTCCTTGCAAGCAGGCACGGTGTTTCCTTTTTTGGATTTGCCGCCTCGGGCCATGGGAACTATGTGATCCATGGTCAATTGATCGGGAGGAAAAGACCTGCCGCAGTAATGGCAACGGCCACGGGCCAACTGCCGCTTCCACCACTGGGACTGCCTCAACTGCCGGGCCTTTTGCCGCTCCCGGTTGACGGCCATCTCGTCTGTGTCGGCAAAAACAGGCTTCAATCCGTAAATCTTCCTTTATTGGTAACCGTTCACGGGTTCAGGGTTCAAGGGTTCACCGATTGACCGATCAACGTGTTCTCTTTTTGCTGATCCCGCTTTGCAACGGGATTAGGGCGTTTCAACCCTGAACCTTGAACGCTGAACCGCTCAACCCAGGTTAAAGGCTTAGCCCGATGCCCTTTAGCCAAGATTTGACTGCCTGGTCCACGAGTTCGTAATACTTGAAAGATCCTCCTAATCCCCGCCTCCCGAAAAAGTAGTTGATCTCAAGGAAAAGGGGTTTGGCCTTATTTTCATTTTCGGAAAAGAGGAGATCAAAGCCCGCGAGATTTATCCCGCACTTTGAACAAAAGCCTTTGACAGCGGCCTTGCCTGCTTCTTGCATCTCCGGGTCTGACTCGGGATCAATGACTGCTCCGGCTTTGAGGTTGGTTAGAAAATGAGAGCTGTCTTGCTGCCGGCGCCAGTAGCTGTACAACTGATCTCCAATAATGACAACCCGCAGGCTACGGCCACCGCAAGGAACATATTCCTGAAGCAAAAAACCCTTCTGGCCGCTTTGTTCTGAGACGTGTGTCTTTTGTAAGACCGGTTTAAGGTCGTCATTGCTCTTGAGCAAAAAGACGCCTTCCCCCTCCCCGCCCCAGTCAAACTTGAAAACGCAAGGAAAACCCAAAACAGGCTTGTGACTCCTCTGACCTTCATGGTCGTGGTATGCAGATACCGTGTCAAAGGCATAAGTCTGCGGAAAAGGGGCGCTAAATTTTTGAAACAGCCTGGCCTGGCCGAGTTTGCCCGGAAAATCAAAGCGGGCATCATAGTTGGGAAAAACATAAGTGCAATGCTTTCGGCACATCCCGTAAAGTGTTTCGCTGCACCCCTGTGAGAGTATCACTGCCCTGGCTTGGGAAACCGCCGCTCGATCTTCATCATTTGGCAGCCTGCCAGCGCACAGGATGTTCTTGTGGGCCACAATATTGGGATGAAAGGACAAGATCAAGTCAGTATCCGAATCTCCTGATCGCTCCGGTATCCCTGGTCCAGTTCTTCTGAACCCGGACCCACAGCGTCAAAAAAACCTTGCACCCCACCATGTGCTCTATCTCCTCTCTGGCGTGTGTCCCGATGCGTTTGAGCATGCCCCCGCCCTTGCCAATAATGATCGGTTTTTGAGACTCTCGCTCAACATGTATGGTAGCCTGGATGTCGATGAGGTTTTTCTCGGGGCGCTCTTTAAACGACTCCACTGTGACCGCAACAGCATACGGGATCTCCTCGCCAGTGAGCCGAAACACCTTCTCCCGGATCATCTCTGCTGCTATAAAGCGTTCTGGCATGTCTGTCACGCTGTCATCAGGATAATACTTCGGCCCCTCCGGAAGCACTGCTACCATCTCTGCCAGCAGTTCATCCATCTGGATGCGCTCAAGGGCTGAGATCGGGACAATGGCCTTAAAGGGATAGGCATTGCGCCATCGGTCCATGAGGGGAAGGAGTTTTCTCTTCTTCACAAGGTCAACCTTATTAATAGCGAGAACAACCGGCAGGTTTTTCTTTTTCAAGGACTGAAGGATGATTTGATCTGCAGCCTTATCCGGCGAAGCTGCGTCTGCGATGAAGAGCACCAAATCCGCAGCACCCAAAACCTTTAGGGCTACGTCCACGATGCGCACGTTCAAAGGCCCCTTGGCGCGATGAATACCCGGCGTATCCAGAAAGATCAACTGTGCCTGGGGCAGATGGGCCACACCCAGGATCCGGTTGCGCGTGGTCTGAGCCTTTTCCGACGTGATAGCGACCTTTTGCCCGAGCAGTTGGTTCAACAGTGTGGACTTTCCCACGTTGGGCGCACCCACAATAGCAACAAATCCGGACTTGAATGAAGTCTTTGTGTTCATTGTAGTAATAGATAAGTGCCTAAAGTGTCTAAAGTGAACTAAAGTGTCTAAAGTTAAGGAGGTTGGGCTATTTTGTAAATGATAGAATTCCGCAACTCAATCTCAAGATTGAAAAAGGCAGAGCCATGAGCCTCTGCCTTTGATGGTTGAGAGTCAATTATCGGTTTGCGTGGACCGTCCGCAGACGCCAGGAGACTGTCCGAGAATGAGATATTTTGTTCAAGATCAAGGAAGGCGAAAATTATAACCACAGGAATACATTGAAGTATTTCGAGTCCCGCCCTGCGGGATGAGCCTGACGCAGAGATTGGGGAAAATAGCCATTCTCGGACAGCCTCCTAGCTCAATTCCTTTAGCGCCTTTAGCGCCTCTCTTCTTCCGGGGAATTCGTCTTTGCTCTC
>JAUVJO010000280.1 GCA_030592345.1 Deltaproteobacteria bacterium | reverse complement strand
CGACGACCGATAACGCTGTGAAATTTAATATGTGAAAGTCTATAGCTGGTTATTGCAAGCCTGAGCAACACAGCTATTGATGTTCATGGCCTGCGAAAAAGTGTCATTTGTGGCCTTTCGAGGTATAGATGCCTCCGCAGACGGCAGGCTCGGTAAATCGGAGGGTGGCATTTTCAGTGTCCAGCTCTGCCTCAGGGCCGATCGGTACGGTCAGGTTGTCAGTTTCGTGGCCCATGTCAAATCCGGCCAGAACAGGGACGTCTTTATGGCGAAAGACCTCTTTTACTATGGCATATATATCTTCAAGGGGGCCGCAATCCCTGAAAGACCCAAGAATGACGCCGGCAACCCTATCCAGATAGCCGCCAAGGTTGAGCTGACAAAGCATTCGGTCAATGCGGTAAGGGGCTTCTCCCCGGTCTTCAAAAAAAAGGAGATGACCGTCAAGGCGAGGTTCGTAAGGTGTTCCCAATAGATGGCACATGGTTGTAAGATTGCCGCCTATAAGGGGGCCAGAGGCATTTCCCGGATTTAGGACCACGCATTTGGAAGGTTTCAACGTGAGATGTCTGCTGGAGGCCAAGGCATCAATGAGGGCCGCACAAGTCTTTTCGGAATCGTTGCCAAGCGTTGTCACGAGCGGCCCGTGAAATGTGACCATGCCGCACCTATTGTAGATGGCAACCAGTAAAGCAGTGATGTCGCTAAAACCCACCACGATTTTCGGTTTGGCAGCCACAGTGCCAAAGTCGAGCAAGGGCAGAAGCCTTAAAGAGCCAAATCCTCCGCGAGCACAGAATATGGCCCTTACTGATTCGTCTGAAAACAGCCCCATGAGCGATTCAGCACGCTCAGTGTCTGAACCGGCAAGGTAGCCCTGGCGGTTAAAGCAATTCTCGGGAATCTTCACCCGATACCCCATTGATTTGATTACGGCAATCCCTCGCTCCAATGCTTGCCGATCAAACGGTGAAGCTGGTGCTGCAATACCAATTGTGTCACCGGCACGGATAGCCCGTGGTTTGATGAGATGTCGTATCACGAGAGAAAAGTAGCACGGAAGCCATTGGATTGTAAAGATTTGTGGTAGGCGTTTACGGGTTCAGAGGTTCAGAGGTTCAGGGGTTCAAGGTTCCATTCTCGTCCCTGGACTGCATTTGGGATGCGTATTTACGAGAAAAGCGTCAGCTTCGTCAAGCCTAATCCAATATTTGGAGCCAAATTGGCAATTATTTGAGAAAATGAGCATTTTCAACGAGGAGTTCGGGCCTTCAATGCCGTCTTTGTCCTTAACCCTGAACGTTGAACCTTGAACCTGTGAACGGTTACGATTTGTGGTAGGGATTATAATGTTGCGTGTTGATGAATTGTTGACAGAGCTAAAACTAAGTGTTAAAAAATTATCCAGGGCCATAATATTTTGCCGGCGGGGCGTGGCGCAGTCTGGAAGCGCACCTGAATGGGGTTCAGGGGGTCGGAGGTTCAAATCCTCTCGCCCCGACCAGCAATGTGTAAGCGGGCGCTTAGTCAAGAGTTTGTGGGAGACATCAAGTCTTCCGCATCCTTCTGGAAGAAAGAAAGTGAGCTAAAGTGCCTAAAGTGTCTAAAGTGAGTCCCGCCTTTAGCGGGATTAAGGACTTGAAGAAACAGTCTTATTATTGAAAGAAAGCGAGTCCCGCCTTTAGCGGGATTAAGCAGTGCGCTTTAGGCGCAACATATTTTAAATAGGCAGAATACCTCAACTTTAGGCACTTTAGCTCACTTTAGCTCATTTTAGGCACTTAATGTACTCCACAAATGTGGCGCAGGTGATTTCAAGAGGATGCATCCCCCAAGTTCCGGATACGCCCGGATATCATACTTAATCCCGCTAAAGGCGGGATTCACTTTAGGCCCTTTTCCAGATACGCCTGATATGATGCCCTTAAGATTAAGGTAACCGTTCACGGGTTCAAAGGTTCAGGGGTTCAAAGGTTGTATTCTCATCTTCATATGCCATTTTGTAAACGTTTTGCAGGGGAAAACCGACCGCTTCCACATCCCCACAAACCTGCCCGCCATTGCCGACATCTTGGGATATGCCCGTTCCGTACATGACAGGCGAGGCAGGCGGGTCTGGAACATGGCACTTGGCAATGATGTGGCAAAACCCGCATTTTTTACGAGGATTTCAGGGATCCAATTTCAGTTTTTTCCCTAACCCTGAATCCCGCTTTCAGCGGGAAACTCTGAACCTGTGAACGCTTATAGATTAAGATTTAAAGGGATACTTGCTTTGGTTTTTATCCTAGGTCTTGTCACCTGGACCGGGTATTGGAGAATCCGGCATTTTGTGGCCGAGGCGTACTGCAATACGGCTACTAATTCCACGCTGAACAGGGACCAGGATCCAAGCTTGGGAGAGATCAGGAAGGCCATTTTTTGGGACAAGCACAACGCACAGTACTGGCATAAACTGGCACGAGCATTGTGGAAAGTTCGCAGTGACGGGCAGGGGACGTTAAGTGATGAAGATAATAACAAGAAACAGATCGAGATCATCAGTGCTTTTGAAGAAGCTGTGCGGTTAAACCCTTTGGAGGCACGATATCACGTGCTGCTGGGATGGGAATATAGCTATCTGTGGCAAGACCCTGATTACAATGAAAAATGGCTTCCTGCCTCTGACATCTGCATGGAGAGGGCGGCCTTTTTTATCGGCGACCAGGAGCCACGCCTTCATGTAACCATTGGGAATTACTGGGTTATGCGCTCAAAGACCCTGCTCCCGTCCAACCCGCAATGGGAGATCGACTGGGCCAATGCCTCATGGCATTACAAGAAGGCCCATACCTTGGGAAAAACCAAGGACTTAAAGGGTGAGATTGAGGATTTTGTGTGGAAGTTTTACCCGGACAAGGAATTGATACAGGGCCTCTTTGTTTCTGATCTGCCAAAGTGAACGAAAAATCGGGGTGTGCAGACCGTATGTTGGAGAAAAAACTTGACATTCTTAAAAGTTCTTGTAATATAATTAGAGTCTATTTATAGAAATTAAGTGTTAATTATGAAAGATTTTTGTTCAGTTTTTGACCTAAACGCTCTACAGCCAACCGGAAGATACTGTGGATATCTATAGACTTTCACATATTAAATTTCACAAGGCCAGAGGGGGGAGGCTGTATTGTAATACGCCGACGACCGATAACGCGGTGAAATTTAATATGTGAAAGTCTATAGCAATAATCGACACGTCTCACTTATCCCTGAAGGGAGGTAAGCCATGTGTTCAAGGCCCAGACTTTTATTTTTATTCTTGGCTGTGTTGACAGGGATATCGTTTCTTGCCTCTCAAGCCTGTTGGGCAGGGCCTGCAATGTGTTTACAGATGGACAAAAAGGCAGAAGCGATAGCAGAAAATGCCGCCATGGTTGCTAAACAAGCCAGGATTGCAGCTAAAGAAGCTGGTGCAGGGGGGCCTGAAGCCAAAAAGAAAGCCTTGGAATGGGCCGAAACCGCCGGAAATGCAGCCGAACAGGCGAGGAAGTTTGCTGAGAAAGCCAGATCAATAGAGTGTTTGAATGCGGCAGACAACGCAGAAGTGGCAGCAGAGAAACTCGAAGAGGTTGCCAAAGAAGTTGAAGAACAGTCAAAAAAAATGGCGGGTCCGTCAGGGGGCGTAAAACCGTTGTATTTGGATCCGGGTACGCCGGAGCCAGAAAGATACTGGCAGGAAAAAAAAGAGATTAGCCCTTCTCGATGATTGATACAAGAAGGTAAACGTCCTTTTTGGAGGAGTTGAGCTATGAAAAGAGCAATTGTTATAAGCTCCTTAATAATAAGTATCCTGATCTTTCCGAGCAGCCAGGTACTGGCTCAATGGAGCTACGGATATGACCGCACGCTGAAGACTATCCCGGCATCCGGACTATCCTGGGACAGATCGAGCGAGGCAGGCAAGATTCATTTGGGCGACATGAAAGTCATCCCTGGTCTTACCGTACGGGGTCTTTATGATGATAACATATACCTGGGCAGTGGAAGCCCTGGTGATGAGGAAGAGTCTGACTGGGTCTTTCATATCATGCCCTCACTGCTGCTGGATTACGCGTTTGCCGAAAGGGGCGGTGTGAAGCTCGGTTTTCAGGCCGATGTGACCGAATATGTTGATAATACTGGCAATGACTGGCAGACCTACCAGGGATTATTGGATGTTGACTATCGTGCGCCAGGGGGACTGATCGTCGGTGTCAGGAACATCTATGAAAATACCGAAAACCCGTACTCTTCGGCAAATGACTATGAGTTGGGTCAGAAGATCAAGCGCTGGGATAATGATTTGAACTCTAAGATAGGCTTTGGTTTCAGCGACAGATTCAAGGCACTGACTTACTACAACTACTACAAAATAGACTATGATCGTGATGACGACTTTTGGCAGAATTACGATTCCAATGAAATTGGTCTCGGATTTGAGATGAGGGTCTATCCCAAGACATGGGGATTTGTCCGGTATCACCATGGCAAACGGGACTTTTTTTCTCACCGAGAAGGCGTTACCCCTGAAAACGATACAGATTATACCTGGGACAGAGTAAATACGGGCCTCACCTGGGACGCTGGTGCCAAGGTGAGCGGGGAGCTGAATTTCGGTTATCAGTGGAAGGATTATGATAATCCGT
>JAUVJO010000144.1 GCA_030592345.1 Deltaproteobacteria bacterium | reverse complement strand
TTTCTATAACTTGTTGAAAACATAAGAGTTAATTGAGGCCGGAATCTCTGCCTCGCACATGGAATAATGGAATAGTGGAATAGTGGGGGAAAAAACGGAAGTGTAACATTTTTTAATTGTCTTCCTACCTCTTAACCCATTATTCCAGCATTCCAGCATTCCAGCATTCCAATTGGGGCGAAGCCCTTAAGTTAGGATGAGATATCCTAATGACCGAGAAATAACAAGGAATTTATGGTTTAGCTCCAGGACAAACGACTCTCGATTAAGCGAAAAAACCCCATATGTTGTATCTATCTGGCTGAGACACACATTTTATGGTATTTTTGCCTTTACAAGCCCTTTTCTGTCTGTTAATCTACCGGCGATTGTCAGGGTGGGTTTAAACGTAAACAGCCGCAGAGGGATTTTTGTTATGAAACTCAAGCAATTAGAGATCGTCGGTTTCAAATCTTTCGTGGACAAGACTACAGTGCAGTTCCCTGAAGGTATCTCTGCCGTAGTGGGCCCCAACGGCTGTGGCAAGAGCAACATCGTTGACGCTCTGCGCTGGGTTATGGGGGAACAGAGTGTCAAACAACTTCGCGGAAAATCCATGGAAGACATTATCTTCTCAGGTAGTGACAAAAAAGGGGCTTTGAATGTTGCCGAGGTTGCCATCACACTTACTAATGATAACGGCAATACACCAGAAGAATATCGACACTTTTCTGAAATCATGGTCAGCAGGCGACTGCTACGTTCCGGCGAAAGCGGTTATTTTATCAACAAGCAGGCGTGCAGGCTTAAGGACATCCAAAATCTGTTGATGGGAACCGGTGTTGGGTCCAGGGCCTATGCCATCATCGAACAGGGAAAGATCGAAAACCTCATTGATGCAGGCCCGGAAGAACGACGGTGGTTCATCGAAGATGCTGCGGGCATTACCCGGTATAAGAGCCGTAAGAAAGAAGCACTACAAAAGATAGAGCGCACCAAGCAAAATTTGTTTCGTATCAATGATGTGATCGCCGAAGTAAAACGCCAGATGAACAGTCTTAAGCGCCAGGCCAAAAAAGCTGAGCGCTACAAGACGTATCAAGAACAGATCGAAGACCTGGAGGTAAAGCTGGCTATTTATCAGTATAGGACCATCGCTTCCGAGATAGACGAAACCGAGTCCCTGCTCGTATCTTTGCGGGACACGGATTTTGAGCACGACTCCGAATTGGCCAAGTTGGATGCCGCTATTGAACAGATCAAACAGGAACGGGCAGCCAAACACGAGCGTATCTCTGAGGAAAAGGTAAAAACGCACGATTTCCAGCGTCTGATCGACAAGCTGGAAGGCGATATCAAATATGGTACGAAAGATCTTGAGCGTTTGATCACTGAAATCGATCAGTTCAAGGCAGAACTGATCGAGATTGAAGAGAAAAACCAGGAT
Organism: Deltaproteobacteria bacterium; assembly: GCA_030592345.1. GTDB lineage: Bacteria > Desulfobacterota > Desulfobacteria > Desulfobacterales. The sequence continues at coordinate 6,385 of JAUVJO010000144.1, read as the reverse complement.
ACCATCAGAGAATGCCGCAACCTGGAGGAACGAAAAAATGCCGTTACACAAAAAACTCAACAAATCAAAGAAACATTAGGACAAGAAGCCGGTGCCGAAGGGGCTTTAAAGCAGCAGTTGGCCGAACTGAATCAACACGTTGACACCAAGAAGGCAGAGCTGATCAACCTGGCCAGCCGCAAGGCAACTTATGAAAACACCTTGGAGAATTCTTCCAAACACAGGGCAAACCTCTCAAAGAGACTTGATCAACTGAAGAATGAAAAAAGTCAAACTCAAAGCGCAGTCGCGAAGCTTACCACAGAGGTGGCCAGGACCCAAGAGGATCATCACGCCTTGAAGCAAAGCCTGGATGAGATAGTCCGGACCCTTGAATCCTTGGAAAAAGAACTGCACGAGAATCGTCAGGCCCTCAGCCAGCAGGTCCGAACAGTACAAGTCACGGAAATTGAACGGCAAAAAATCCGCTCTCAGTATGGAGCTTTCAAGAAGATGGATGAAAACTACGAATGGTTCAAAAAAGGCGTACAGGTGGTCATGAAGGAATGGAAGTCCGGAAACCTTGACCATATTGGTATTTGTGGCCTTGTGGCTGATGTTATCGAACCCGAACCTTCCTATGAAGATGCCGTGGAGGCGGCCCTTGGTGAAACCTTGCAATACGTGCTCGTGAAAGACCAGCAAGGGGCTGTGACAGCCATCGACTTCCTTCGTGCCAGCTCAGGGGGCCGGGGTGGCTTTATTCCAATGAACGCGGTCAGGCCACTTGCGGGTGAAAACTTGAGCCCGGGCCGTGAGGACTGCGATCTCCTCATGAACCACGTGGAAATTCAGGAGGGCTACGAAGGTTTAGACCAGGCCCTTCTCGGTCACGTCGTGATTGCTGAAAACCTTGAAGCAGCCATAAAGTCATGGGAACAAAATGGATTACGTCAAACCATCGTGACGCGACAAGGTGACCGGGTGTGCCTTCAGGGCACGCTGTCAGGCGGAAGTTCCGATAACGGAGGGTCCGGTATCCTGACCAAGAAAAAGGAAGTCAGGGATCTTTCCGAACAGATGTCGAAGCTGGATGCATCTCTCGAAAAGGCCAAAAACAAGCAAAAAGAGTTGGAAACGCATACAGTGGCCCTGGAGACGCAGGCTCAGAAGACCAGACAAGCACAAAATCAAAAGGCTCAGGAACAGGTTGAACTGGAAAAAAAGCTTTACCGTCTTCAGGAAGACCTCAAACATACACATCGGCACCTGGAAATCTTTGACCTTGAGACACAGCAAATAACAGGAGAGCAGACAGACGTAGAGGAAGAACTCCTCAGGCACCAGGAGGTCCTGGCTGAGCTCGCCAAGGAAATCCAGGACGAAGAAGCAGCCATTGAACAGACAAATGCCCAGATCAAGGAAGGCTCGAAAAAGATAGAAGCTGTGATGGAAAAGGTGGTGGAACGTAAGCTGGTACTTACCACCTTGCAAGCAGAATACGACAGTCTGGCAAACACCTTACGGCGGTTAACAGACTTCCAACGTGACCGGCAAGAAAAACTGGCCCAACTAAAGCAAGGTCTCAATGAAACCGAGGAAGACAGAATAGCCACTGAGCAGCGTTTGACAAGAGATCGAACCAAGCTTGACAATCTGTATGCTGAGCTGGCAACAATGGAAGAAAGACTCTCTCAGGGCGAAGCCGAGTATGTGGCCATCGAGGGGGCATTGCAGCAGAGTGATCAGGCGCTCTCTGAAGTCAGAACAAGACAACAGGAGTCCCTACAGAAGATACAGCAAATCGAGTTGAAGCAATCCGAAAGGCGCATGAAACACGATCATCTCCTTGACCGCATTCAGGAAAACTACCATAAAGATATTAAAATGCTGGCGCAGGAATCAGATATCGAGGGCTTTTCCGCAGAACAAGCAGAACATGCCCTGGCAGCGTGCCGGGAAAGAATGGAAAGAATCGGAGATGTTAACCTTACGGCCATCCAGGAATACGAAACCCTGAGCGAACGATATCGTCTCTTGACCGAACAGAACTCAGACCTTGAAGGCGCTATAGAGACCCTATATCGGGTCATACGAAAAATTAACAGGGTCTCTTTGAAACGTTTTATGAGGACCTTTAAGGCAGTCAATGAGAAAGTGCAGGTGGTCTTCCCAAAGCTCTTCGAAGGAGGAACAGCCGCACTTGGCCTGACCGACCCAAAACGACCTCTGGAATCGGGTGTTTCTTTCCTCGTTCGTCCTCCCGGAAAAAAACTGACACGCATGAGTCTTCTTTCCGGCGGCGAAAAAGCGCTGTCGGCCATTGCCCTGGTCTTTTCTCTTTTCATGATCAAGCCGACGTCGTTTTGCGTTCTCGATGAGATTGATGCCCCGCTGGATGAACTAAACGTCTTTCGATTCAACCGTCTTCTCAAAGAGATCGGAGAAGCATCTCAGGTCGTCATGGTGACCCATAACAAGCAAAGCATGGAAATCGCGGATGCACTTTTTGGTATTACCATGGAGGAAAAAGGGATATCTAAGCTGGTCTCCATCAATTTGAACGGACAAGAGGCGAAGTGAGTAAAATGAGCTAAAATTGCAGGACCAAAGACCAATTTTTCATAATAATTTCTTCTAGTCCTTACCTTTATAGTTCACTTTAGGCACTTTAGCTCACTTTAGACACTCTCATATGTTCCTACAACGCACATGAAATGGTTTAGGAAGAAAAAAAAACGGGAAGAGGGATCCCAAGAACCGGCACACGAGGCCGTGGGACAGGCCCTCGAGCCTGAAGACGAACAACAGGCAGAACATATCCCGGAATTAGTTGAGCCTGCGGGGGAAGCTGTTCTGCTCGAGGCGGAAAAAGAGGGCTTTTTTCGCCGACTCAGCAATCGTCTATCCAATACACGAAAGGGCTTTGTGAGCCGTGTGGATCGACTTCTGCTGGGAAAAACACAGATCGATGAAGAACTTCTCGAAGAGCTCGAAGAAGTCCTTATCACCTCAGACATCGGCGTTCAGACCACTATGGCCCTAATGGAAAAGCTGCGAGAAAAAGTCGAAAGAAAAGACTTGAGCAATCCTGAACAGCTCAGAATGGCTCTTCAAAACGAAATCCTCGCCTTTCTCAAGGTCCTGCCAGGGCCAGACCGGATACCGCAGGAAAAGCCTTATATCATCATGGTCGTAGGAGTAAATGGGGTAGGCAAGACAACTACCATCGGAAAGCTGGGCAACCGTTTTGTGCGAGAAGGAAAGCGAGTGTTGTTGATCGCGGCCGATACCTTCCGGTCTGCCGCTGTTGAGCAACTGGAGATATGGGCAGAGCGTATCGGTGCTGAGGTGGTCCGGCACAAGGGAAAGTCCGACCCCTCGGCTGTGGTCTATGACGGCATACACGCAGCAAGGTCAAGGGGTGTGGATGTTGTTATCATCGATACCGCAGGACGTATTCACACCAAAGTCAATCTCATGGAAGAACTCAAGAAAATCCGCCGGACAGTGACCCGGCAACACCCTTATGCCCCCCACGAGATCCTGCTTGTTCTTGACGCCACAACCGGACAGAACGCTATTTCCCAGGCCCAGCTCTTTCATGAAGCCCTTGGAATCACCGGGATCGCCCTTGCCAAACTGGACGGCACGGCAAAGGGTGGGATCGTTGTGGGCATATGCAACAGTCTCGGGCTTCCTTTGCGCTACATTGGCCTGGGGGAAGAGGTCAACGACCTGCAAGAGTTTGACGCTGACGCCTTTGTGAAAGCCCTGTTTTAGGCACCCAAGCACACTCAAGAACCAGCAAGTCCCTGAGGCAACCTTATGCCAAGAAACGTCCTGGTCATCGACGATGAGCCGAACATGCGGCACATGCTCACGGTCGTTCTTGAAAAGGCCGGGTATGCGGTTACTGGCGCTGCAGACGGCTTGGATGCCCTGTCCCTCCTGGAAAACACGGTCTTTGATCTCATCCTATGTGACATGCGCATGCCTCGAATGGACGGGCTAGCCTTCCTGAGACACGTTACTGAGAGAGGCATCAATACAACAACGATTGTCATGTCCGCCTACGGCACGATCGATACGGCAGTGGAAGCCATGAAGCTTGGAGCAGCCGACTACATCTCAAAGCCGTTCAAACCGGATGAAATCATTCTCAAGCTCACACAGATTGAAGAACGGAGACAATTGCGAGAGGAAAACCTTAGGCTCAGAGATGCTCTTCAAGAAACCTTCTCATTTCAAAATATGGTGGCCAAGAGCAAGGCCATGCGCAAGATCTTTGAGACTATCGGAAAGATTGCCGACTACAAGACAACGGTCTTGATCACGGGCGAAAGCGGCACTGGCAAGGAGTTGATTGCAAAGGCGATCCACTACAACGGAGCGCGCAAAAATAAGCCAATGGTGGCGGTCAACTGTGGCGGTTTGCCCGAAAGCCTTTTAGAAAGCGAGCTCTTCGGCCATGTGAAGGGAGCGTTTACTGACGCAGCCAGAGACAAAACAGGGCTCTTTCAGGAAGCAAGCCGCGGAACACTTTTTCTTGATGAGATCGGAGAACTCCCTTTGTCTCTTCAAGTAAAACTCCTTCGAGTTCTGCAAGACGAAATGGTGCGACCTCTGGGAAGCACGGAATCGCACAAGGTGGACGTGCGAATCATCGCAGCCACAGGGACAAATTTGGCCGAAAAAGTCAAAGAGGGATCTTTTCGCGATGACCTCTTTTACCGAATCAACGTGCTCCTCATCGAGGTGCCCGCCCTGCGTGATCGGAAAGAAGATATTCCACTGTTGGTCAATCATTTCATTGAAAAGTTTCAAAAGCGACTGAAAAAAAACCTGAAGGGGATACGACCTGAAGCCCTTCAGGTCCTGTTGGACTACCCTTGGCCGGGTAATGTCAGAGAACTTGAAAACGTTATCGAGCGGACCATGGTATTGACAGAGCGATCCGAGATTCACGTAGATGAACTGCCGGACAAAATACAGACTGCCCCCGCAAGTGTGGAAGCCCTTTGGCCCTGTAAAGAAATCTCGCTCAAGACCAATATCATGTCACTCGAAAAAGCTCTGATTAGGAAAGCCCTGCAGGAAACCGACAACAATCGCACCCGTACAGCCAGGCTCTTGGGAATCAGTCATCCCACACTTCTTTCCAAGATGAAAACTTACGGCATTTCGTGAAAGGCATGAGAGAAAAAGCCCATATTTCAGGGGTAAATGGACGATAGCAACAGGAAACCTTGGTAGAACCTCATTCTGTGAAGAGAATATACCTCGGAAGGTTGCAAATTGCGTTTTTTTCGGTGAGCAATGAGCATCAAGAGCAAGGCGCGGAATAGCAGGCTATTGCAAGCCTGAGCAACGCAGCTATTGGTGCTCATGGCCAGCGAAAAATCGTTATTTGTGGCCTTTCGAGGTATAAGTTTAGAAAATCAATAATCCGGTTGACATCTCAATAATATGAATGTATGAAAAAATACAATTACAGAAGGGTTTTGCGGATTGAGCAAATTGGTAGGATCGAACCTATAGACTTTCACATATTAAATTTCACAAGGCCAGAGGGAGGAGGCTGTATTGTAATACGCCGACGACCGATAACGCGGTGAAATTTAATATGTGAAAGTCTATAAGAAAAAAAAGGGGGAGGAATCATGACTAAGGCGGAAATAATCGACAATATGGCATCGGATGCAGGCATTTCCAAAGCTGCTGCCGTAGCAGCGCTCAACTCCTTTACCGAAAGCATCACCAATGCCTTGAAAAAGAAGGAGGGCAAGGTGACCTTGGTGGGCTTTGGGACCTTCTCAAAGGTACGGCGTAAGGCTCGTAAGGGGAGAAATCCTCAAACCGGTGAAATCATCAAGATCAAGGCCTCCAATACTGTGAAATTTAAGCCCGGTAAGGCTCTAAAAGACGTTATCTAGCAGATCGTGTTTTAGGTTTCACCCCCCCCTGCCCCCTCCTCAACAGGAGGGCAGGGGGAAAGTGCATTGCCGCCTTATGCAAAGGTAATCTGAAAGTTTTCAAAGTCGCCGGTCCAAGGCTCCCATTCCACGGCTACTTTAGTTACACGGGCAATAGGGGGACCGGTCTCACACCACTTCAGCATTGATTTTACGTCAGTCTCATCCCCTTCAAATACCGCATCCACCCTGCCGTCTCGTAGATTTCTCACCCATCCGGTCAGGTTTCGCTGAATAGCCGCTTGCCGCGTGTCCATTCTAAAGCAGACCCCCTGGACGCGCCCGTCAATTACGACATGTGCTCTAACCTTGTCCATGAACTTATGTCCCAGCTTGTTTGTCATTTGTCAATCTTCAATAGTAAAACCCCAATAACAAATTACAGAAAACGGATGCCCCACGCTCCATGCTCATTGCTCATTGCTCATTGC
>JAUVJO010000189.1 GCA_030592345.1 Deltaproteobacteria bacterium | reverse complement strand
GTTTCCGCTATCCTACAGCCGTCAGGAGGAGTTCGCAAAGGCCATAAAGGGCGATGACAACCGTTTTCTCCTGGGTGTGACCGGAGGGATTGCAAGCGGAAAGACTGTCGTGGCCAATATGTTAAGAGAACTCGGAGCGGCCATGATTGATTTTGATCTGATCGCAAGGCAGGTGGTTGAGCCGGGAAAAAGTGCGTTCAAAGAAATCGTTGACTGCTTTGGTAAAGATGTCCTTCAAGAAGATGGTAGTCTTGACAGGAAAAAACTTTCAAGGATTGTGTTTCAGGATTTTGAGAAAAGAAAAAAGCTGGAAAGTTTTGCTCACCCACCCATTTATGAAGAATTTTTAAAGCAGTTGAATGAACTAGCGGGCAACGACCCCAATGCGATCATCCAGGTGGTGGTCCCACTCTTGATTGAGTTCGACTTGCAGTATATGTTTCACAAACTTCTGGTGGTTTACATCCCCCAAGAACAACAGATAGAACGCCTGGTTCAGCGGGATGGCATCAGTAAAGAAGAAGCAGCCAGCATGCTCAAGGCCCAGTTGCCCATTAATGAAAAACTGGAATTTGCCGATTTTGTAATTCATAATGAGGGTGCTATGGATGACACCAGAAAACAGGTAGAAGATGTCTGGCGCACATTGAAGGAGTTTCAAGGAGAAAGAGGAAAACAAAGGTGATAAACCACGAACATGAGACCTCGTCAACTATAGACTTTCACATATTCAATATCACAAGGCCAAAGGGAGGAGGCTGTATTGTAATACGCCGACGACCGATAACGCGGTGAAATTAAATATGTGAAAGCCTATAGCTGTTTTGTGTATGCTCACAGCAAAGCCGTTCAGATAAGGCATTGATGGTATGCTTCGCGAGTGTCCCCGCCGCTAACTGTGAGTATCTTCAAGCCGGCAGGAGATGTTACAGACACACGGGCGGGCGGGCCATGTTGGGCCTTGCTATAGGCTGCGCAAAGAGCGGCCGCCTCGCGCACGATTTCCTCCGTGGCAGCAGAAGGGATTAGGACAATAGGGCTCGGCATATCCGTCATGCGGATCTGGATATCTTTGTGAGGATCTATAAAACTCGATATCTGTCTGTTGTCTTCTTTGGTGCGACCCACAACCACTTTGTGTTTATTATGGAGGCGAAAGTGGCGACCGTATTTTAGAAGCTCGAAGTCTCGCTCCTGACAATCGTCCTGGTACTCCAGGAGATCCCTTAGCCGCCTGGAAAAGCCAACATCTGCGAGCAGACACCCACCGCCAGGACCAGGATAATCTGTGATGCCAAAGGCTTCGGCCAGCTTTATCTGCTCCTTTCGACCACGACCGGAAATCGCCAAAAGGCGCTCACGATCTACCAGGCCCATTTCTTCAGAAATGGTTGGTGGAAGCAATTTGGCGCTCAATGGGCGAAGGATATGACCTTGGACACCAGAGTTTTTTTCAACATAACGAAGCGACGGCTTGGTTTGTGACATGGGGCGCTGGCCAAGGACCTCACCGGTGAACAGGAAATCAAACCCCTCTTTTTTCATGACAGAGCCTGCGATCTTAAGCATCAGGGCGTGACAGTCGAGGCAGGGGTTCATGTTCGAGCCGTAGCCGCAGTGCGGATTCTTGAGCATCTCAACGTAGACGGTCGTAATGTTTTTTACCGTCAGACGAATTCCTGTCATGCGGGCGGCCAGACGGGCCTTGTCTGAGCTGAAAAAGGGGGTCCTGAAATTAATCCAGGCCACCTCAACACCTTGATCCCTGAGAACAAGGGCAGAAAGGATACTGTCCAAACCGCCAGAGGTGAGACCAAGGGCGCGGGCCGTGTCCCCTTTTCTTTCCTGTGCGGTTTCCTTCAATAGCTTTTCTTGCTTGGGGGTAGAAGCCATGGTTCAGAAAATCGAAAAATCTCGTGTTATGAAAATATTGCAAATTCTAAGAAGTGCCTATCCTGATGTCAAGACTGCCTTGGACCACAAAAACCCCCTGGAGATGCTCATTTCCACGATCCTTTCGGCACAGTGCACGGATGTGCGGGTCAACCAGGTGACCAGAACGCTTTATAAAGAGCTACGAACAGCAAAAGACTTCGCGCAAATCTCAGTTTCCGATCTGGAAGAGATAATTCGACCGACCGGGTTTTTTCGTAATAAGGCAAAAAGCATCAAGGCGTGCTGCCGTGCGCTTGTGGAAAAACATGACGGCAATGTCCCGGACGATATGGAGGCCCTGCTTCGACTCCCTGGCGTTGGTCGAAAAACGGCTAATGTCATACTTGGGAGCGCCTTTGGGGTCCCCGGGATCGTGGTGGATACACACGTTAAGCGCCTGTCTCAGCGCATCGGCCTTACAAAGGAGAGTGATCCGGTCAAGATCGAATCGGATCTCATGGCCCTGATTCCCAAGAAAGACTGGATAGACTTCTCGCACCAGATGATCTGGCACGGAAGGCGGTTGTGCACGGCCCGCAAGCCAAAGTGCCAGGCATGCCCCCTGCGCGAGTTGTGCGATCACGGCAGAGAGAGCCCTTAAGCGACATCCGTTAAGGCGAAACACGCCTTTGCGTTTTGGGTGGTCTGCTCAGCTATTTCTTCAATGCTCATCCCCTTGACCCGCGCCACCTCCTGTAAGGTGACCTGGACATGGACCGGCCTTGCCGCCAGTTCTTGATATTGGACCGGAGTATCAGTTTCGAGCAACAGGCTGGAAAGGGGAACTGCATTAATCGCACTTGAATGATAGGCATTGTACAGCAACGCCGGACATGCCGACATGTAATAGCCTGCATCAGCGATAAGAGGGATCAAATCAACAGGGCCGCTGTACCAGTGAAAGATCGCTTTTCTTATGCCCACCTCTTTGACCATCCGATAAGCTGTCTCATGGGAATATCGGCAGTGAACGATGACCGGCTTGTCATGCTTCCTGGCGATAGCGAGAAGTTCAAGAAAGATCGCTTTTTGGACCTTCTTTTTTGTCTTGGCCTTGTAGTCCAAGCCGATTTCACCCAGGGCAACGCAGTGCGTCAGGTTCTCGTCAATCTGGGAAAGGGTCTCCTCGTCAGTATCAGGGTTAAGACGCCACGGATGATATCCCACGGCCGGAAAGATAAATCCCGGATGCCGGCCCGCGATTTCCAGGGTCTTCAGGTTGGAGGACATATCCTGCCCCACTGCCACAATTGCCAGCAGCCCCCCTTTCCGTGCCTCCTTGATGGCCGCTTCCGGGTCAGGCAATTCATCCAGGTGGGCGTGCGTGTCTATAACAGGATGTGCTTTTTTCATGGGCTATCTCTCATAGATATAAATATGTTCAATTCCGGGCTTAAGAAAAAACTTGGTCATCTGAACCTTTTTTTCGTTGGGCGAAAAACTGATCACGTATTTTTTCTCACAGCCCACGCGCTCCAGGCTCTTGATGTCTTTTAGTTCGATAGTCGGGTTGCTGCAAAAAGCAACTTCAACAGCATGATCCTCTTTGATACCCACCATGTCTACCGGACCCTCCAGAAAACGAGGATTACGAAAGGCAGGAACCGGCCGAAATCCTCGTTCCTCCAAGAAACCATACAAGACGCATCGAATCGTCTCTTTTACCACAACATCATTCAAATACCCCTTGGGAATCGCCCTTATGGCCCGCAGTACCTTCTTTTTGATCTCGTTTTTCACGATTATCTTGTATCCTTTCCATGCTCTTCTCAGAGGCGACCCGACGCCCCGTAAGCAAGAAAAAAACTCGTAACAGTTCAGAGGGTGAGGGAAACCGCTGAACGTAGGCCTACAGCCATTGCCACCGAGCACAATCGCCTACCGAGTTAAGGCATTGGAGGCCGAAGAGAAGCGGTTTCCATCACCCGGATGGGTGAACTAGTACAAAAAGCTCCAATTTGCCCGACTTTCTCGCGGTTGACAACCAATACCTGAGACGTTATACGTGGTCAACTCATAATTTGGTCAGACCTTTGAGCATTCATCTCTATCAAACCTTGGAATTTTACAAGGTCCTTGATGACCTCGCCCGCAGGACCCACTGTCCCCTTGCTGCCGAGCGTCTTCGGCACCTCCAACCCCTTTCAAGCCCCGACCTGGTCCGAAAGAGCCTGGCAGAAATATCTGAAGTCCGCACCTGGATGGATTCAGGCGGATCATTACCAATGGGCACGTTTGACGACATAGGCAGCCATCTGAAGTCAACGGCCATCGAAGGGAGCTGTCTGGGGCCTGAAGCTTTTCGGCAGATCCATAAAATACTCGAGTTGAGCTCGACAATTCTTGGTTTTCTTAAGAAAAACCAGTCAGATCTCCCCCTCCTTCATGAGGCAGGCGCAGGACTCAGCCCCAACCCGGGTCTGGTGAAAGAGATAGATATGGCGATCGATCTTCGCTCCTTGGAAATCCGGGACCAGGCCAGTCCAGCGCTGGCGGCTATTCGCCGTAAGATGGCCCGTGCCCGTGAAGCAGTCCGAAGAGAGATGGAACATCTTCTGGACAGGTTAGCGCGCAAAGGCGTGCTTCAAGAACGCCTCATTACGATGCGAGAAGGTCGCTGGGTCCTGCCCGTCAAAGAGACTCACAGGCACTTGGTGAGAGGTGTTTTGCACGATAAGTCGGCAAGTGGGGCTACTGTTTTCTTGGAGCCCCTGGAAACACTGGAGCTAAACAACCAGATTCGCCGCCTAGAGGCAGAAGAGAATCACGAAATTGAAAAGGTGCTCTGTGCCCTCACCGGCCTTGTTCGCACGAACTTATCTGAACTGGAACAGAACTTTGTGATCTTGATCACCATTGATTGCATATACGCCAAGGCCCTGACCTCTAAGGCCCTGAATCAACATGAACCTGCCATCAACACGGATGGAGTGCTCAGGATCAAAAATGGGCGTCACCCTCTGCTCGTCCTCAAAAGTGCATCTGCCTCGAATGTGGTGCCCTTGACCCTTTCAATTGGGGGCTCTTTTAACACCCTGGTTGTTACCGGACCTAATGCGGGGGGAAAAACCGTGGCCCTTAAGACCTTGGGGCTCCTGACCCTGATGGTTTCCTGCGGGCTTCATGTCCCTGCGGATGCCGATTCTGAGGTTCCTCTCTTCAATCGCATCTTTGCCCACGTGGGTGATGCCCAGTCTATTGAGATGGACCTTTCCACATTTTCAGCACATCTTAAAGGGATCAAAACAATATTGGAAGAAGCATCCTCCGGGGGCCTGGTGCTCGTTGACGAGATCGGGACCGGCACCGACCCGGAGGAAGGTGCCGCCCTTGCCATGGCCGTACTGGAAGCCCTTACCGCAAGGGGTATTATCACTATGGTGACTACGCATCATGGTGCCCTGAAGGCATTTGCCCATCAAACCCCTGGTGTTGCGAATGGATCTATGGTCTTTGACACCAAAACCCTTACCCCGACGTACAAGTTTCGTCCTGATCTTCCCGGTTCGAGCTATGCTTTTGAGATTGCCAAACGTATGGGCCTTCCGGAGGTGGTTGTTACGCGGTCCAAGGTGTTCATGGGCAACCACGCCAACCGATTAGAGGACTTGATTACAGAATTTGAGCAACAGCTCGAGCAAAATAACCGATTGGAAAAAGATTTAAGAACGAAATGGCAAGTTGTAGATAGCCTGAAAAAAGAGTTTCAGGAGAAAAATGCTGGTCTGGAGCGTGAGGCAAAACAACTGCGCCACAAGGCCGCTCAACAGGCGACCGCAATTATTGAACAGGCAAACGCCACCGTAGAAAAGGCAATAAGGACCATCCGAGAAACGACCGCGGCCAAGGAGGCCATCCATGAAGCCAGGACCCTTATCCAGGAGGAAAAAAAGGCCCTGAAAGACGAGCTTCAGGCCGCAATGCTTGATGAGGAACCTCGGAGCGAAGACCGGTTTGAGGGTGTACTTCGACCCGGATGCCGGGTATACTGGAAACGCAGCAACGCGGCCGGAACCGTGCTGTCTCCCGAGGACCCATCCGGTCGTGTCCTGATTGCCTTTGGGAATCTCAAAGCACACGTGCCCAGGGAAGAATTGAGCCTGCCGAAAGATGGCCGGGAATCTTCAACAGATAGAGTCATGCACGTTGAGATACCGGCACCGCAAAGTGCTCAGGCAGAAACCGATATGCGTGGGATGCATGTGGAGGAAGCCTTAAGCGTGGCGGATAAACTCTTAGACGATGCCTTGTTGGCAGGCTTAAAGGAGGTTCGTATCATCCATGGCGTGGGAACAGGGGCGCTTCGCAATAGCCTCATCCCGTTCTTGAATCAACACCCCTTGGTGCGAGCGATCCATCCCGGAGGTTTGAATCAAAAAAACCTGGGGGTTACCATTGTAAAGATGTAGACTTTCACATATTATATTTCACAAGGCCAGAGGGAGGAGGCTGTATTGTAATACGCCGAAGACCGATAACGCGGTGAAATTTAATATGTGAAAGTCTATAGTAACGAAGTAAAACGACCTTTATGCAAGTTGGGCCTTGTTTCCTCCCCCTTTTTTTGCTTGGTACATGGCCATATCCGCCCTTCTTGCAAAGTCCTCTAACGCTTCATCCGGCTTGTAT
>JAUVJO010000376.1 GCA_030592345.1 Deltaproteobacteria bacterium | reverse complement strand
TATTGTAGATACCGGATTCCCTGTGCATGAGTTGAACAAACTAAATGCAGATGTGATTCGTCATGCCCTCAAACTGGGCAAGAAGGTTTTTACCATCAGGCGGAGAGATGATGCCGAACTTTTGTTCGGAGCATCCTCCCGGAATCTGATATTTTGCAAGGATGAGTTATCAATTTTGGAAAAATTTTCAGTCATAAACACGGCTAAAAAGGAGGCTTTAAGATGAGAAGCATATTCAAGATGGTTATGATGTTATTTGTTCTGACTTTATTTTCAGTTATGCCGGTAATTGCATCGGCTCAAGAAGATACCCGGAAACAAGAGGTTGATGAAAAAGAGATACACAAAATGGAGGAAGTAGTTGTCACAGCCACGCGCGATATAAAGGCGCTTGATACCCCGGCGTCTATTTCAGTGATAACCGCCAAAGAGCTTGAGGAACAGGGGATAACAAATATAGGTGATGCCATTGCCAGGATTCCGGGTGCTTACGATGATGGAGCCTCAAAATATTATTTCAGCATGAGAGGAACACGCAGCTCCTCCGCAGGCGGGCCACTGGTCCTGATTGACGGGGTCCCGCAAAATGTTGGCATGAGCGGCTATAATTATCTGGAGACGATTCCTGTGTCGGATATTGAGCGTATTGAGATCCTTCGTTCTCCCGGTTCAACCGTCTTTGGTGCTGATTCGGCACGCGGCGTGATCAGTATTGTCACCAAAAAGGGTAAGAAGGATCAGCCATTAAAACTCAAGGCCAAAGCATCTGGAGGGTCATGGAAAACGTTCGATGAATACGCAACACTATCCGGTGGTGTGGATAAATGGGATTATTTCCTTACCGGCTCTCGCAGTGACACCGATGGCTATGTTCATGATGTTCAGAGACGAAGTGCAACGCGCCTGAAGGCAGGATATAATTTTTCTGACCATGCAAGGCTGGGAATTAACCTCGATTATAAGGATAACTACTGGGAGACCGTAAGAGGCAAAAACAAATATGCTCTCGATAATGATCGACGGGCTGATGAATTTAAAGAAAAACCGACCGCAGAGAAAACATTGGATAACGAAACCGACCAGAATGTTTCGAGCTATGCTCTCGATTTCCGCTACAGGGACACGGGACTGTTTTTAAATTCTCTTGCTGCCGTGACCATTGTTGAGCAAGATTACAGGGCATTGCATAAAACGTATACTTCCCCTAAGAGTGTCTATGACGATGACCGTGATCAGGAAAGATACAAGTTTGATTTGTCCGGTGGCTATAACTTTGGCAAGGGTTTCTTTCAATACACACCGACACTTGGATTCAATATGGTAAAAACCTTTCTTGATCAGCGAAGAGATTACTACAATGACCCTGTTGGTAAGGCCACAAGTAAAAAGAAGGCTGATATTGACTATGATCAGGATAAGTGCGGTGTATTTTTTCAGAATCGGTTTTTGTTAGGTGATTACTGGCATCTGAATGCTGGGATCAGGCAGGATAGAGTAGAATATGATGTAAAAAACAAGAATGGTAACAGCGTCGATACACAGCACACTAAATATTCCTGGTCTGCTGCCCCTGCCTACCACTGGAATGATCGTGCAACAACCTATGTGTCTGCAGGTAAATCATACTGGTTTCCCGCTCCGTATTATTACCAGGCAGCCATGGAGAAAATGAATCCGGAAAACCTTCCGGAGAATCTGAAGCCGGAGAGTTGTCTCGTTTATGAGCTGGGTCACAAGCACAGCCTTGCAAAATGGGCGAATGCCAGCCTCATATTCTTCTGGATGGAATACAAGGACAAATTTGCTCTCTTCTATGATTCCACGCAAACGTACGCTGGATACAAAAATACCGGGGATTCAGAGCACAAAGGAATTGAGCTGGAGATGGATGGAAGAGTCTGCGAGTGGTTCGGCTACAGGCTGTCCGGGACATATATGGAAGCTGAATGGACCAGTGGCAGGGAGCGGGTTTATACCTGGGAAACCACGACGAGCAAAGATTTTCGCGATCTTGACGGCTATGAACTGAACAGACTTCCCAAGTACAAGTATATGGTGGGCCTCGATTTTTATCCCTTGCAAAATCTGAAGTTCAATATCGATGTCAACGGAACAGGACCTTATTACGTGGATTATCTGAACCGCATTGAGTATGGAGAAAGGACAACGCTTGATATGGGCATCCGTTACGAATTAACGAAGTGGTCTTTCTGGGTCCTGGGAAAGAACATTTTCGATAAAGAGATTGAATCCATCTATAACTCAAGTGGTAAATTAAACTCAAACACCGGTGAAATAGAGCGAAACGGCAAGTACGCCAATAGTTACTATCCCAAGAATGGCCAGTACTTTGAGTTTGGTATCACATACCACTTTTGATTGGGAACAGCAAGGCAGGGTCAGGTCTCAAATAGCGTGATATCTGACATTTGATGAAAAGAGGAAAAATGGTGAAAAAGCACAAAGTTATATTCCTTCCTTACAATAAGGAAATAATTGTTGAAGACGGTGCAAACCTCCTTCACGCCGCGCTGGAAGCAGGTGTCCATATCAACGCATCCTGCGGAGGGGAAGGAGTGTGTGGAAAGTGTCGGGTGCTTATTGAACAGGGGGAGGTGGAGGGAGGGAATGCTCTTAAGCTTGGCCAAAAAGACTTTGACAGGGGTTATCGGCAGGCATGCTTGAGCTATGTTAAAAGTGATCTCGTGGTCCGCATCCCTACGGAATCCGCTATAGATGCCGGCGTATTGAACATCCTAACTGTTCCCAGGCGGACGGCACGCGATCAGGAAATTGATCTGAATGAGATCAAAGAAGGGGGGATGTTTGTTTTACCTGTGGAGAAAAAATACCTGGAGCTTCCCAAACCTTCTGCACAGGACAATATGTCCGATGTTACCCGGATAATTAAGAACTTAAAATTAAAACATGATGAGAATCAGCTTGAAGTAGATTTTTCTGTTTATCGAAAGATTCCAAACATACTGAGAGAACAGGATTTCAAGGTGACAGTGACTCTGGCACGTCCTGTAACTGAAGGAAACAAGACACGCATCATCAATATACAACCAGGCAAAAGGAGTAATTGCAACTATGCCATTGCCATTGATGTGGGAACCACAACGATCTATGGCCAGTTGGTCGATCTGTCAACCGGCGCGGTCATAGCTCAACATGGAGACTTTAACGGGCAGATCAGCTATGGAGAAGATGTAATCAGCCGGATCGTCTATG
>JAUVJO010000063.1 GCA_030592345.1 Deltaproteobacteria bacterium | reverse complement strand
CAAAAAAGAGATATGGCAAAGAGGGCAACCAGATGATATTTATGCAGATTGTAATCGCTATTTCTCATCGTTTTCCCAAGATTTAACTTTATCTATCGAAAACACTTATTTCTTGGCCGATCCTTAATAAAAACGTTCAGATGACCAATGATAAATGACAAATGACAAGTGATAAATGACACCTCATCGCTACTGGTTCATGGCAGGCTTGGATGGGCCGGAGGATTTACCCATTAGTTGCTTAGCAAATTCAAGGTTATAGCGTGCATCCGCATCGTCAGGATTGATCCGCAACGCCTCGGAAAAATGGTCTATGGCCTCCTTCAGGCTTCCCTTGCGCACCAGGGCAACTCCCAGGTTGCTATGCACCTTGGCATCGTCAGGATTGATCCGCAAGGCTTCGGAAAAATGGTCTATTGCCTCATCGACACATCCCTGGTGCAAGAAAACAACTCCCAGATTAGCGAGAGCCTTCACATCGCCAGGATCGATCTGCAAGGCTGCGGAAAAATGGACAAAGGCATCCTTGATATTTCCCTTACGCATCAAAGCATTTCCCAGGTTAATGTAGGCGTCAACGAGGTATCCGTTAAGGCGCAAGGCCTTCTGGTAATGGCCAATGGCCTTGTCGAGACTTCCCTGGCGCTCTATAGCGCGTCCAAGGTTATAGTGCGCGTCTGCATAGTCAGGTTTGATCCGCAATGCCTCGGAAAAATGGCTAATGGCTTCATTGAGGCGCCCCTCAATCAATAGGGCGTTTCCCAGGTTGTTGTAGGCGTTCTCATAATCATGTTTGATCCGCAATGCCTCGGAAAAATGGCTAATAGCTTCCTTGATGCGATCCTGGTCCAGTAGAACGATTCCCAGGTTATCGTGTGCCCTGTAACTTTGAGGATTCTTTGATAAGACATCAGACCAGAGTGTTATCTCATTTTGCCAGGTTTTGTTCCTCAGATATGTGCCGGTTCCAAGGGATACGGTAACAATGACCAGGATAATGACAGCCCATAATCGTTTGTTTGACAGGAAATAGAACGGCAGGTAACTCGCAAGAAGGGCAAAACCGAACATGGGAAGGTAAAGCCGGTGTTCATATATCATTTCGAGTGAAAGAACAGAGGACTCTATGGCCAAATTAATAATAAACCAGAGTATACAGAAAGAGATTAGCCGCTTCATTCTGGCCAGATAGATCGCAAGACCGGTGAGAGAGGCAATAATCACAAGCGACAGGAGCGTTGTTATTGGATCAAATAAGGAATGGGAGGTTGTGAAATGGTGAATCAGGTTAAGCCTTGAGGGATGAGGATAGAGCAGGAGGCTGATATAGAAAACTACCACCCGAAATTGGGTCAAGACCCTCTCCCACATGGTGAAATCCCGGCTTGTATAGCCTGCCAAAATCCTATCAAAGGGATTACCTCCCAAATAGACAAGGGCAAACAAGAACAAGACCGCAATTGGTATAAGGACATATTTAATATTCCTTTTTAGCCAGGCAACGCTCAGGTCTTGAAAAAAATACCATTCATAAAGCAAGATGAAAAAAGGGAGCGTTACTGCTATCTCCTTGGATCCTATGGCCATAGCCAAAGACAAGAAACAAGCTGAAAACAGGGCCCACCGCTTCCATCTTGTCTCTGAGAGACGGCCCCGAATATAGCAAAGCAATGACAGCAGAAAAAACATCGCTGCCATCGCGGTCATTCTCTGGACAATGTATGTAACCGATTGAGTCTGTAGGGGATGGGCGACAAAGATCAGGGCAGTGAATAAAGACATTAATATGATGGATGGATGGACGGATGGATGAATGGACTGATGGAAGGGTTGGGGGGTTTTTTGACCTGGGATATCAGATAGTTGTCTAAATATGATCAATGCGAGAAAGTAGGCAAGGATTCCGTTTATAATATGAATAACGATGTTGACGATGTGATAGACTGTGGCATTATATCTTCCAAAATAATAATTAAGGGCAAAACTGATATTGGCTACAGGACGGTTCGGGCATCGGCTCTTAAACCCTGCATCGTACAATTTAACAAAATCGAGATTGGTTAGTCGGATATAGGGATTGGTCTTGAGATTAGGGAAATCGTCAAAAACAAAGGGTGAATTTAACGTGTTGGAATAGATGATGATACAAAAAACGGATATAGCAAGAATGCCAAGCAGATGATACTTATACCTATTATCGAAATTACCTGTCATTATTCTTCCACCCGCTGCGTTGCGTTATCAAAAAAATGTTTTTCATAAATAATTCCAGATTGAACCGCCAGATATCAACAAGTTAGCATATCTGCAAGGATTTTTTCTTTTTTCACCCAATTTGATAAACACGCTGAAAAACACATCGGCATTTTGTTGGTAATAGTATCTCGGGATTTCTGCAACCAATTGTAATCACATGCATGTACTGAAGCCTGGGGGCGTCAGCCAGAGACTGTATGTCAACGCCGGGAAGCATGTCTTGGCTATGATTGTAGTCAGATTGACTGTAACCATTCACGTGTTCAGGGTATCCAATTCAAATTACCTGGTATCTCGCTAATGGTGGGCTGTGCCCACCAATACAAATGGGCTTTTCTTGGGATTTGGCCGACACGATGATCAAGGCAAGTATTCAATTTTCTAAAACGCACAAAAATCACATTTTACCGGGAGATTTGAATAGGATACTGTTCAGGGTTCACTGAAATTTAAACCGTCTTACGAGCAGGGCTAATGAAAGAAAGGTAACCCTGAACGATGAACTCTCAAACTGTGAACTCCTGCGATTGACTTTTGTTGGGTTTCGATCTATACGACAAACCTGTCCGCCCAAGGCGATTGGAAGTCGTTTTCGGGCAAATCTGTCGGCCGTGGAGTCGATGGTGGGTTATCCAAGACTCAACTTTTCTTAGTTTGGAGAAGTATCAAAGGCTTAGGAGTCGGACGACTTAGGCGTGATCAGGCAAGAATTCTTAATGTGGCAGGCATTACGGTGGGTAGTGAGGGGATATTCAACAGATGAATAAAACCCAAGTCTCAATAATCATCCCTGCATATAATGAAGCTCAGACAATAGGGCACCTCGTTACTGAGATTATTGATCTTTACCCTGATTTTGAGATAATTGTCGTTAATGACGGCTCAACGGATGATACTGCCGCGGTTGCAGAAGCTGCTGGTGCAATTATCTTTAATCATCCGTATAACATTGGAAACGGTGGCGCTGTGAAAAGTGGCATAAGGGTTGCTACAGGTAATGTTTTGGTTTTTATGGATGGAGATGGCCAGCATGATCCTAAGGATATAGCCAAATTGCTTGATTATTTTCCTGACTTTGACATGGTTGTAGGTGCAAGGCCGATGGGCAATCAGGCTTCATGGGGACATGCTCTGGCCAAAAGGGTATACAATTGGTTCGCTTCGTATGTTGCAAACTTCCGCATTCAGGACCTCACATCCGGATTTCGTGTTGTGAGATCAGATATTGCCCGTAACTTTTTGTACCTGCTTCCCAATACTTATTCTTATCCCACGACCATTACATTGGGTGTTTTGAGAAATGGAAGGAGCGTGAAATATATCCCCTTAAGGACGAAAAACCGACAGAAGGGAAAAAGCGAAATAAAGATACTCAAAGACGGGGTAAGATTTCTTATGATAATAATCAAGATATGCGCCCTTTATTCGCCGTTGCGGATATTCCTTCCGATTAGTTTTCTCATGTTTTTGCTGGGTCTGTTCCATTATGTTTATACTTATATCACCTGGGGTCGATTCACGAATATGGGTGCGATTCTAATTACAACATCTATCCTGGTATTTTTGCTGGGCCTTGTTTCTGAGCAAATTTGCCAGATGAGGTCCGAGAAGAGTGAAGGGGAGAGATTCATCTAAAAAGAAGTATTTCTTGCAGTCGAATGGTGCGAATAAGTATGAAGCTGTCGGTTGTTGTTCCCGCTTATAATGCAGAAAAGACCCTCCCGGTCCTGATGGACTCGTTGTTGAATCAGAATTGCAGAGATTCCGAGGTCATCGTTGTGGATGACTGCTCAAGAGACGATACAGTATCGGTCACAGAAAGATACAACTGCCAGCTTATCCAGTTGAAAGAGAACCACGGTCCCGCCTATTGCCGTAATCTAGGTGCTCAAAGGGCCCAAGGTGAGATACTCGTCTTCACCGACAGTGATTGCAGCGTAACGCCCGGCTGGCTTGAAACGATTGAGAAGCACTTCTATCACAAAGAGACAGAAGCCATCATGGGTAGACTCGTGCTCCTTTCTTCAACCTATATGGGAGATTCCATATCTGCACTCGGATTTCCTGCAGGTGGAGCCATAGGTTTCGATAAGATCTGGAAGGTAGATAAGGACGGCTTTACCGACAGCCTAAGTTCCTGTAATTGTGCCGTTAGAAAAGATTTTTTTGGGAAGGCTGGAGGTTTTGATGAAACGTTCCCTTTTCCAGGGGGTGAGGACAGTTTGCTGGCCTATGAAATAAGGAGGTTGGGTTATAGGATAAAATACTGTCCTGACGTCGTCGCCTACCATAAGGCTCGCGATTCCTTGAGGCAGTTCCTGGCGTGGCAATTTCGGAGGGGGATAAGCAGTTTCATTTTTTCGACAAAGATCCCTGACAACAAAGGATTTCTTGCCCTTAGGCTCTGGTCTACGGCGAACGTCATCAGGCACTACTTTCGGGACAAGAAATTTCCCTTGATATTCCTTTTACTAGGCACAAGCTTTGTCACTCAACTTGTCGGATTCATCGTCGCAAAGTCTAGCAAGGAAGTATATGCGCTTTGATCATTAACTCCCCTCTCAAAGACCCAATAAGATCCTGACACTACCCATATAGCCAATAACTATCCTGTTTATGTATGTTTGATACATTCATATATGGCTGACATCAAATGATCCTTTTGGGTTATCCTCGGAAATGTCTGCTCGGCAAAGGCCTTCACTCGACAGGAATAATCCGATCGGAGACATGTCTCAATCTGGTTTTTCAAATTCTCTGGGTCTATGAGCTTTGGCGACACATTATACAATTTCATGAAAGGACTCCCCTCAACGAATTCGTCTTCTCCAATCCGAGTGAAGAGTATTGGCTTGTGGAGGAGAGAAAAATAAAGTGATAACGAAGTCTTATCGCTAACAGCAAGGTCGGCCGCCACAGCGTAAGGAATCCAAGATGACGGACCAGGGTCTATGACTTCCATCCCTTTAGCCTTGATGCCATTGAGGATAGTCAACGCCTTTTTGTGCTGGAAATTGTGAGCGTGGGCGAAGACGAAAAAGCGGTATTTTGTGTTAAGTCTCAATGCCTCATCCGCAATGGCCGGTCCCATGGTTCGCAGAAGAGAGTCCCCCCCCCACGTGGACATGATCAGTATTGCTTTGCGTTCATTGGATTTGATTCCAAGATCTGATCTGATTTTTTCCCTGTCCCTATTTTTTTCATGTAGTTTCAGCGCTAAGGCTTGGCTGGTTACAATGATTTTGTTCGTAAATGCCCTGCCGTGCCTGTCAGCGCTGGCGATATCGAATTCGTCGCGACTGGTGGCAAAAAATCTTGTGTAATAGCTTTCTTGATCCCTTAATATGGCCTTCCAGCTATATGTATAAGCTGTATCTCTAAGAATCTTCTTACCGTTCTCAAGGCCATGGGCCGTGAAAAGCTTGGGAATTGATGGGTGAAACAGTGCTCCGAGACAATGATGAGGAAAGCTAATCAAGTCCCAATCAGTGGTAATAGCATCCCACAGATTAACGTAACGAGCTTTAACACCCATTCTATCAATCTCGCGGCGGCATATGTTGCGTGTTTTCCTTGGCGAGGTGATGTAGAAAGTCAGATTTGGATCGTCTTTCAGCAATTCAACCTGGTGACATGCGTAAAAAAGGGATAAAGGGTACTTGGCAACGAATAGGAGACGTCGGGCACCATCCTTTTCCAAATTGGTTATCTTGCGCCTGCGAATATCAAAAATGCGCCAACAAATTCGTGCGGCCACATACCAGAGCCGCATTCGCACAGGTATTGTAATATAGTAAAGGTATTCGATAACAGGCATTATTGAGTTCAATAAATCCGGGTAAATTCAAGGATATGCAATGGAGGGGAGAGAGGACAAGTCATATTGGCTGACTTAACCATTGACAAAGAGAATACTTGGCAGCAAGTGGGCACGAATTTTCAGGGCAGAAATCTCTTGCCCCTCCTGTTTCGAAGTCCATCCAGAATGCCTGTAGCATAAGCATACAATAAGAACAGTCTTTCTTTCTCGGTAAAGACATTGTAAAAGGATTGTAACAGCATACCCGGGATAGTTCTCCGCCACAACAAGGTCGGATAATGGGCTTTTACAAGAAAGATTCTATTGCGAATATCGTAGTAGGTTTTCCATGGGGGCATGTTGCGGTACCAAATGTCCATGCCCAATAACCGAAAGCGAGAAATTCCTTTTACAGGATGAATAATGACGCTGTTTTTCACCAAAATAAATCTAGCTCCACACTTCCTTGCCCTTTCACAGTATTCGTAATCATCCCTGCAGATAAAAAAAGTTGGGTCAGGCAGGCCGATTACCTGAACCATATCACGATGGATAAAGAAGCCGAGAAAGGCAACATTCTGTACCTCCTGAAAATTTTCCAGCCGTTCATAATCATTAATGGATTTGATTCTGTCTTTATCAATTACCTTTTTCGTCCAGCATAATCTTTTTGTGCCGTTTTCAATGCCCATGGCAACAGAACCGTATACTGTATTAGAGTGTCTGGCGTGCAGAACAAGGTTTTTCAGCGCCGACGGCTCGGGTTCGGCATCATCGTCCATGAGCCAGAACCACTTCCAACCGTGGGAGATGGCGTATTTAAGACCATGTTGAAATCCCCCGGCGCCACCCAGGTTTTCCTTAAGGCGGAAGTAGTGTACCCGGTCATCATCTACAAAACCTTGGTCATAAAGGTAGGCTTCAGTACCATCTGTTGAGGCATTATCCACGACGACTATATCACATGCCAGCGTCTGGTTCAGAAGGGCCTCAATGCAATTAACCAACAACTCCTTGCGGCTATGCGTAACTACGATCGCCGCTATGCCAGTTCTGTTTAACATATTCGTTTGTCAGATTTTATTAGCTTAGTTGGGTTGAGGCGGGATGCTTCGCGCAACTACGGGTGCTACCTTTAAAGGCTGAGCCCACAAGCAAACCATCGCGCATGGAATCAGCAATCCCCTGAAACACCCAACGGCCATAGCGACCAACCTGATAGATGCCGTGTTCTTGAAGCTTTTTAAGTGCTATGTGTTTCCACTGTGAACCCGGCCAGGACCAGGTATAGGCAACATCAATCCATGTGGGATCTACAACCTCGGCATCACGAATGAAGTCCCAGCTCAACAGTTCGGCTATTACGGCTTTGCCATACTTAGCTATGTCACCATCGGAAGGTTTTGTCTCTGCCACATAGGCCCTCTCAACATAGATGCTCACTCTGTCTCCATTTTCCCGCGCAGAAAGAGGTAAAAAGGATGGATCAACATTGCTGTAAAAGCCTACGCGGTGAAAGCCAGACGTTGTGTCAGGGGTATAAAGCCAGTGATCATCCGGGCATTGGTCGCCACGGATAGCGCCAATATTTAGTACAAGCACCGATGTGTGAGGGTCTGGTTCAGCTTCAATTGAAATACAGGCCATCTCAATCATCTTATTAAGTGGCAATGTGGAAATCAGTGCTTCATAAGCAATACTACTGCCGTCGTCGAAGAGCACCTCCTTACCACTAAGATCGATTTGTACAGCACGTTTACCGTACCGGAGGTCGCAATGTTGTACTATACGCTGAGCAAGGATATCTAAGCCATCATCAGGATACACGAATGTCACGTTGTATCCCACCTGCGAAGCTTTACTTAAAGCACCTTGAATTGCCAACGACAGGTTCACGGGTGATTTGTAGGCATCTTGTGGAGCAATCCGGTCGTATAGGCCAGCCGTGTACAGCTCATGAAAGGGATAGAAAAAAAGGTCACACAGTGTTTGACCGAAATTTTGCGACAGCCATTTCTTCATAGTCCGAAACGAACCGTGGGGTTGGGCCATCTCCGCAAGGGCCCGCTCAGTGATTTCTTCATCTAAAAAACGTAAATGATTCTGCAGTGGATAAGAAACATACAGTCTATTTTCATGAAAATAGACTGATGAGCGTCTGGTATAACTTTTCACTGGTACAAATCTGCAAATGAAATGCAGTACAGCCGGATCGCAGCCGAAGATCCAGTGCCCACCTCCGATTTCGAAGCGATACGCCTCCCCATCAGGAGGAGATTGCATGTGGCGTTCTTGACTGCCGGGCCGAACGTAATAAGAGGAGCAAATACCGCCTGGAGCATCTGCGGCCTCAAAGACCGGCAGGCCAGAAGCAAGACCGGCTGCAAGACCGGTCATGCCAGCGCCAAGTACCAACGGATTCTTACTCATAGTACCTCAAAAGAACCTGTCACAGTCTATCCGAGCTCAAGCCGAATCTCTCAGTAGCTGGAGGAAAAAGCAGAACACGGGTCAGAAACGACATTGCCGTAAATGCAATGCGAAGCAGGTCCTTGAATCTCACCTTTTCAATTGAAATGGCAACTCCCTTGTCAAAATCCACAATGGCGACTTCTCTGCCGCGGATACCGCCCATCCAGTAAGAAGGAGGAGATGTCACCAGAAGCTTCCAGGGTTTGGTCCATAAAAACCTGAATACTCTGCGTTTGTCAGTCCACGACAAGCGAAGTCTTCTCAATCTCCTGAAAGATATCACATTATTTTTGCCGCAAAGCCTTGCCCAGGCATGTCTGGCTTCATCCGGAACAATGGATAAGATTTTCATGCCAGCGTATCTTTTCATCAAACCACGCACGAATTTTTCTTCCCTCGCATCTGGTTGGACATGACGGATGAAAACACAAACCTCTTTGACCATCCGATTAGTGAGATATGCGTCCATATTGTGGGCCGGTATATGGAAACCCCTTTTTCCGTAAATGCCCCGCAGAAAATCCTTTATTCCTCTGATGATGGCGCGGGAAGCAATTAAATCGCAGCCCATACAATTAGCTAGAGCAAACATCATTGAAGTTAGAACAACACGGGTCAGAAGCAGGCGCCTTTTTATTCCCAATGTGTAATTATTAAAAAACCAGAGGCGGTTACGGGTTCTGTAATACCGGCGCCATATAGAAGAGTTGTCTCCCGTCAGCTCTGCCCAGATGGGATGATACACTACCGATGCGTTGGAGGCCAGAACCTTATATCCCGAGGCGTTGAAACGAGCACCCCATTCCATATCGTCCCAATATATGAAAAGGGCTTCATTGAGCAGCCCCACCTGCTTAACGCTTTCAGTACGGACTAACAAAGAGCAGGCGGCCACATAGTCAACTTGGTAGATAGAATCATGGTCGTCTTGAGGTTTGTTACTCCTCGTCCTCCCAAAATCATAATCTAGAAAGGCGCCTGCCTCTATGATTTCGGAAGGCTTGGCAATATTCATGACTTTGGAGCCGCACATTGCGGCTTGAGGGGTACACTCCATCACAGCTGCGAGTTCTTTGAGGGCATCCCTGTCTACCAGAACATCATTGTCTAGGAGCCACATGTATTTGGATTGAGGCCTGTTTTCAAGGACCCATCGCATACCGGTATTAAATCCTCCAGCACCGCCCAGGTTTTCTGGATTCCTAATCAGTCTCACCCAAGGATAGTCGGATTCAATGACCTGAACTGTGTTGTCAGAAGAATTGTTATCAACAACCGTTATCTCGTACTTGTTTTCCGGATAATTGATATGTTCCAGTTGTTCAAGTAATCGTGCAACATCCTTTTCCTTGTTCCAGGTAACGATAATAACCTGGACAATCGGAGCTTCAGTAGTAGCCCCTACATTATCCGGCATCCAAACTTCTCCTTGGGTGGAGCATTTCTTAACAGGATTTACAGGCCCCACAGGATCTTAATCTACAATCCTGGGTGTGGAATTGAAATCAAGCTTACAGCCGCCCTAAATCAATCCGAGGCCATTTCCCCGATACTTGCCGAAAGCTTTTAGTACCTTACCGCTGGTATTTCCCCACATTGTTATTCAAACCGGACAGAATCTCACTTGCTAATTCTTTTCAGATTGCTGCAAATGGCTATATATGCGGTCTACAAATGGTTGGTACACAGCATCGGGTGAGAGTCTCTCTCTTATAAATTCATGGGCTTGTTGTTCCATCCATCGCCGTTTGTCCGAATTGGTCAAAATCGTTTGAACAGATCTCGCAAAATCTTCAGCGGTTTCCGCTACAATCACAGCTTTACCCGCAATTTCACTGATGCCTTGCACTCCAACAGGTGTTGATACGCAGGCGCGGACATGCGACAATGCTTCCACAAGCTTAATCTTCAGCCCGCTTCCGACAAGGAGAGGAACGAGACACACTTCGGCGGCACCATATTCGGATTTCAAATCGGCGACCCTACCCAGAAAAGCGACGTTCGGGAATGTTCCATGTATCTTATCACTGACGGTACCGCAAACGTGTAAGCCACAATAACCGACTAATTGTAGAACAATAGGCCAAACATCCTCAAGGAACCAGCTCAAACCATACACGTTGTGATTCGCACGACTGCCAACAAATAAACAACGACCTGGTGTTTGCTTTGAGGCATATGATTGGCAAACGGCTGGCATGGGCATTGACAATACTTCACATGGCGTGGCTGTTTTTTTGAAGACATCTGCATCGTCTTGGTGAATGGCCAATAATAGTTGTGCTTTGCGCAGCTGTTCGGACTCTTTCGCTACATCCCATTCTGATTCGTCCAAAAGATCTAAAGACCTTTTCATAAAGTGCATCACTCTCCTGTGTCGTACGTCATGGGTGATAATCACTTTCAATGCCAGTTTAGCTGATGGGATTACAGACAACACATCGCCCAGAAAGGCGTAGTTGGCGATTATTACGTGAGGTTTGTACTTCATAAATTGAGCTCTGACGAAGGCCTTTTCCTGCGTTGTCCCCAGGGCATCCCAGGCGTATGCCTTGTTACCCGTCGCATCAAAGACGTTGGCCAGAAAAGTTTGGATTCTATTTAGGGTAAGATAAAAGGTTTTGCAGCGCGTAGTATGTCTCAGCGCTCGTGGGACTAGATAATAAAGCACCCATATCGGAGCAGCCAGCCAATCTGAGAAGGGTCTAAATCTTAGCAAAAGGGGACCAACCCGGAAATTATCCCTAGCCGATACATGGCATCCATGCCCAGCCGAGGCTGGTATTACAAAAAAGGGGGCGCCGCCTGCAGGGGCTGAATCCAGCAGAACCAACCGTATCTCAAAGCCTATTTGCTTGAAATAGCGAAGCAAAGACAGAAGATAAGAATGCGCCCCAAGGACATTTTCAAATGGAAAAGCTCTGGTGACAATCTGGATCCTGACATGTTGAGGTTGGCGAGGCTTGTCCTTATCTGAAGCTGTTTTCATAGTCAGGTGTCAGGAAGGATGGTGACGAGCAACAACATGAGCGTTGAATGAGAAGACGGCATTAGGACATGGCCTCCATTGAGCCACGTTCAACCTAATGGGTTGCATGAGGCGGCGTTGTCTGTCCGCGTTGTTGCAGGCCGTTTTGTCGAGCAAAAAGATCACCAGTTAAGATCGTCACAGTACCCCGCGTGTATAAGAGTCTTTCCCGCTATCTTTTTGAAAACTCTATTCTTGAGGGAGGACCAATTTTCCCACCGGCCTATGGATTGAAAGCCTGCCGTTTTTCCTGCTGGTGCCCACGTAACTTGTCCGTCCACCTTGAT
>JAUVJO010000082.1 GCA_030592345.1 Deltaproteobacteria bacterium | reverse complement strand
CTCGCCTGATTTTGCGCTTGTTCCATGCAGGCCGGTTTTTACAGGGGTAAACTGCTTAAATGCCACACCGTCGCCACCTGAAAGGTTTTTGCCAATAGACTTTCCATCAACAAAGAACTCTACAAGCTCACCGCCTTTGCTAAAGAGTTTTCCCTTTGTCTCGGCTCTGAGCATCACCTTCTGGCCTTTCACTGCAATCGCGTCATCCAAGATGACACGTGATAGTGCACTCGCAGGAAACATGCAGCATAGAGTCGCTAACCAGACAAAGACGGCCAAAGGTCTCATAATATTCCCTTTAACACGATCTCTTGTCTAATACAACACCACTTTTTTTTGTAGAACTTGGGGGGACCAAGGACTGTCTATTGGAATCCATGCGCTCCAGATAATTGCGTGAAACTGTACATCTGACAAATATGGTTAGCAGGGTACCTTTAATGGAAGTACAACAGGGCGGTAAATTCATTTGGAGAGAAACGCGCGCAGAAGACTCAAAAAACGGACGCGGTTACAGCCCGGCCCTCAATCGGCACCTCAACAAGGTCTACTCCCTGATACAGCTTGTGAAAAGGCCCAACACAAGGGTCTCCACCTTGCTTGTACGATTGTTACCGGAAGGATGGGTAGATCTGGAGCTGGGGGCGGAGTGTCTCATCCCCGAGATTTCATCCTGCTGCCAGCCCCAGACTACCGCCACCTACAAACAATAACATTAACTTATCGATTCAATACTGGCTCACCAATTAAGGTGAGGAGAATCAACGTCAAGCCCTACCGGTAGGGGCTTGGAGGACACCTGCGGCTGCACGTATAGCTGCCCTGACAGGTGGCACCACCACTTCCTTCACAGGTGCCGCCGCAAGTTACGCCGCCGGCACATGTTGGGTTCCCCCCGCATGTTTGATTGCCCGCACAGGTTGCGCACGTAGCTGCGCAAGTCGCACGACAGGTGGCTCTTGCGCCACCAGAACACGTCGGCCTGGTACCACACGTCGCACCTCCTGAGCACGTCAGGGTCCCACGACAGGTGGCTCCTCCGCTACCGGAACGCGTAGCAGACCGCGCCTGGGCAACAACGAAATTCTCTTCAGAGGCTGTGTTGCTGCTCGTGGTTTCATGTCTTGTGGCCCTTGGGCTGCAAACGTCTGCATTCAAATCAATGTTTGTGCTACTTAAATCTGACAGACTACATTGCAGTGAAGCATTGAATAGCGGTGTTGAAGAATCTGCGTTGCCTGAGTCTTCCGCTGCAACGGATAAGGTTGGATTAATGACAAGACCCATAACGCAGGCCAACCACACAACAAAAAACAGTCTCATGGTTCTTTTCATTTCCTGTCCCTCCTTGTTAATACTATTAAAATATCTTACACTTAGGGGCGTTCAGCCCCAATTTCGACCCATCATTCCATCATGAGCGCTATGGTTGCGCCTTGCGGCTTGGAAACACTACACTTCGTGTCCAGTATTCCAACATTCCAATTGAGGCGAAGCCCCCTAAATTCTATTGGAAACCGGTGTTCCATGTACAAAGCAAAAAAAACAGGCATCACTAAACGGCTTTATTTTTAATGGCTTGCAGAATTGCAAAAATAATTCAATCATAGCACTATGAAAATCAACGATAATTATAGCCTTTTTAGTGTAGTTGATATCTAATGTCAAGTTATTTTAAGCAATTATTTTAGAAATTTGGAAGTTTCGGTTGTGTCTAGTATCTACTAGGCCAAAATTCGACCAGAAGCTCCTGAGGTTTGCCCCACCAAGCTTGCCATTAATCTTGTAATATCCGCCCGTTATCTCTCTGGCTAGTGTTTTGGGCTTTTTCCCTGACTCTCTGTGTGAGCAGGAAACGTTTTTGGAACATGGAGGAACATGGAGAGGATTGACCGAGAATTGCAACACGATCGCGTATTTTTCGTACTTCGAGGGACGCATTTTGCTTTGTCGAACATTTCACTTACCCGAGAGATCATTCAAAATCTTAAAAACCAGCCTGTAAATATCCTGCTGGTGCGCATTGGGTATTGTGCTGCTGTTTCCCAGTCCGGCACCTGAAAATGCGTTGGACAAGGTGCAAACCCATATCTTACCCTTGCCCAAAGAAATCTCGCTAAGACATGGTTTCCACTCTTTTGAATCAACGCCCTCGTTTTCTATCGGAGTGTACCATAAACGAGGCTCGCCACCCTTAATCTCACAGATGTGTTCGGTTGGAAATGAAATACTGCGTTCATAATCTTTGTTTTCAGAGAAAACATATGTCACGTAGCCCCCGGCCTGATTCGAGTCATCATAACCTGGCTGACCATAAAGGATTTCTACAGACAGTGGTTCAATAAGCTGCCACGCAAACGAAGTGCTGAATCTGTCGGACGAATCAAGGATCAAAGCCCTTCCGCCTTTTGAGATGTAATCATGAAAAACTGAGATCTCATTTTCAGAGAATTCTCTATACGGATTGATAAACACAACAGGGTCCATATTTTTTTCAAGCGCCCGAGTGAGGGAATGCCCTACTTGCGGCACGATTTGGAGTCGTTGAGCCGAAACGAAAAAAGCACCATAATCCGGGGCCTCGTGATTGTTTGTCTCTGGGAACCACAGGCGGTTTGCCAGGAAAATATCAGAGTGCTGGCAGTCAAACGTGATCTTCTTGAAATCTCGAAGCGCCTTCGGTTGTTCATACGCCCATGCGTGAAACCGGTCGACAGAGTGACATGACATGAGAATTACGGTCAAGAATGCTGCTATTATACTGCAATGATGTTTCTTTATGACTTCACAAGAAGGACTCACAAACATGGCAGCAGTAGCGAGAACAAGCGAGAGGAGCAAAACGTATGGTTTGACATGCGCCCACCAAGTATTGGAACGATTCAGCCACATCAGCGAGTCCAGGAGCAATTCAGGTTTGCCTTGCAAAAACATACTGAAATTGGACCAGATAGTGCTGTCCGTGAAACAAAGAATCCGTCCCTTGCCATTGAATGCCCCGGTCACTTGAAGAAATAGACCAAACTTTCGGTCTTCATAATGTGATTCGTCAGGGAAAAAGTTCTGATTCCCGTAATTTACCAGGCGCGTCATCATCCCGTAACCAATAAAAGGTTTTTCAGCCCAGACGGGCGCGCTGAGTGTGCATCCCGTGGCAAACAAGATCTCCGGAGTATACTTTCCTACAGGGTGGCCTAATGTTTGGGGCTGCTTATAGATTGAGAATTGACCATCTATGTCCCACTGGCCATTCTTGTCAAATGAATGACCAAACCGTTCAGCAAGTGGATTGAGGAAAGTTGAAGTTCCGAATACGTCAGTGTGATCTCCAATGAGAAATAACCCTCCACCGCCACGCACAAAAGAGACTAATGCGTCCAGCTCTTTTCCTGTGTAAGCACGAGTTGGGCACTTCAGGATGGCAATGTCCTGGTTGTTCAAAACGCCAGGGGTTATTTCGTCCAGGTTTACCGTTACCTTGTAGTAATTTTCCAGGTATTTTCGAAGGCAATAGAAATTGTAAGTGGAAGACTGTCCATACCAGTTTGTGTCAAAAGTTTTCATGGTGTCTTCCCACTCGCTATGGGCCTCATCAAGTAATATCCGCCCGGCCTTCTTGTAACCCGGATCGGTAAGCGAGCTTCCGAAAATGGCGGAAATTATCGCACAACCGACCAGGATCATCCAAACGAGCACGTTTCTTGACAATGCTGCCCAACTTAAATGTAGTTTTCCTGCTAAATCAATCCTATTCTTGAATAGAGCGAGAATAACTGCCAAAGGTATGAAGCTGAGAAGGCAGTACACGGCATTCCACATCATGGAAATGTCTGTCTTATCCGGCCACCCCAGAAAGATCCATACGAGCACGATATATCGTGCTAACAAATAGCAAATCCACAGAATCAGGATCTTAAAACATGTTCTCTTGAGCGAATTATTGTCCTTAAACGATGAACACAGGATGATACCAACTAGAATGAGAACTCCGGGAAGGAGGCCCAGAGCATCGGCTGTAACCTGGATCATTCGGTAATCACCCATGCACTTGGCAATAAGTGTGTGGGCATTAGCGGAACACGTTGTTCCCAAAAATGTAAAAAAGCCGGCAATGGTTGATGCAAGGTAGGGAAGGCCGCGGTCATGACAGCCCAGATAGTACCAAACAGGAACCACAAAGCTGTCGATGGTTAACAATAAGCCAGAAAGTAACATCCCGGGAGTTATGCGTCGAACAGCAGCTTCCCCCCGGCCACAATAAAAAAGTACCAGCCCGGAGACGAGGACCCAGGGCCCGAGGGAATACGGGTATGGCATAAGGAGCCCATAGAGGACTAGTGGCACTAGAATCCAGAAGTAATTTGAGGCTATTTTCAGCTCAATTTTTCGCAGACATATGATCAAAACAAGTATGCCTGCACCGGCCAAGACATAGCCAAACCAGGATTCATAGGTCTTGAGGCTATAAGTACTGACATAAATACCAGACAAACACGCCCAGGCACAACCAATACAAATTACTCCTAACCATAACAGAAGATTACTGAAAAAGCCTCCGCCGGATGTTATGGGTTCGTTTTTCTGAAGTTCATACAGCCTATTGATTTTCATGTGATTTTCCAATAAGCTTTTGCAGGAAGTTAATATTTGCCGGGCTTGACCAGTCCCGTTTTTCCAACCAGCCATTAAAAAACAGGCCACAATCTCCAATCATCGTCAGTTTTCCCTCACCTACTTGACGTTCTACAGCAACAGTGTATTCTTTTTCAAATGCTGTACACCGTATCTCTCCTTGTTGCAACCCATCCACAGAAAGCGGATTCACATTATACATTTGAATTTGCTCACTGTTGTTCTCAGGCGCAATTGCACCTAACGGCGTTGGTAATATTTCGATGCCGTATGATTTAAGGAAATCCTTTGTTGCATGAGTGCAACGATCTGCAGATAACAATAAAAGTTGCCCGCCATTTTTCATGAATTCATCAAGAACGTGGCATTCTTCTTGTGAATAGGGCTTGGCCGCAGCCATGCTTATCATTAATGCCGATTTTTGCAGGGCTTTCCTGTTGAATTTTTTCCAGGCCATGGGGATATACCCATTGCGCACCAGGTTGTCGACAAGGTACGAGTCTCCATCATCCTTTGAAAAACCGTCATGATCACAAAGTGACGCATGTGCGTGATTAACGTATGCGATACGACCATTATATTCATGGTCTCCATAGAATGACGATAGTATCGATTCGCTAGCTATTATTGCCAGTGCACTCGATATGACTATACTCACTACAAAGCCAAAAGATTTCTTTCTCGATTTTGCCGCCCACCACGTATACGTCAGAACCAAAACAAGCAGCAAACCCCATGGGAAAGATAGTGATTCTCCATGAACTGCCCATCTGAAGAGATCCGCGACATAGCGCTGTGAATACACGAGAGAACCCATTTGCAGCAAGGCAGTATCTCCAAAAACAATTACTTTACCGTCTCCTATCTGAGACTCTGCTGCTAAAACAATGTCACCAAGTGCCTCATTTGTGTTGTATATTCGATCACCTATGTAGTTCTTTGACAAAGCATCGTTGCGATTTCCTCTGTCAGAATAAGCGTATCGGGCGATAAGGACAGGAGTGGCTTTGTGATTTAGAAGGCGTAATGATGCGCCCACCGAGATACCGATATTGTCTTTATCCCAATTTTTTCTGTTTACAGGGTGAAGCCGTGTCACAAAAGCATAGTGCCAGTAATTATTCAAAAAATGAGCAGAATCAAAGTTAACGCGAATGGGAGTATCCGCAAGTAAATCATTAGTCCTTTTCATCAAGCCCGCCATATCAGTATGATCGGCAAAGGCCATCAGTGTGCCGCCTTTTTTGATATAGTCATTCAATAGCGCATAATCGTCCTTTTCCCATTTGTCATTGAAATTCATAACGACGAATGCGTCTGTATCTGCTAATATGGACGATGATATTTCTTTTGTCAGCTTAACGTCAAATCCGAAACTCTTTAGATAATCAGCAAGGACGCAAAACAAGCCGGGTCTGTTAGAGGCTCCCTGTTGCTCGAAGTTCGGTTTGCTCCAACTTGACATACCGCCTTGATAAAGAGTGATGCGGCCGTTATAGTCTCCACTTGGCCATTGAGATGTCAAGTATGAAATGCAAACAAGCAAAAACCAAAGTGTTGCGAACTTGATGGTCGTTGTCCTGCTAATCACGAGAGGCATTTCAGCCTCTTTCCGATCTGGTTCTTCTATTTCTTTTATTGTACGATCAAGAAAAACGAATACGACTAAACATTGTAGAACAAAAAGTGTCGGGACGAAATCCAAGGCTGTGAGCCCGAGTTCAGTAACTAAATTCCACGCCAGTGTCGCTGCTTTTCGTTGAGTTATGTTATTGGCCAGCCATGCAAAAAAAATAGTCCCAAAGTGATTCAAGCAGAACAAAGCAAGGGTGACTGTCACACCTCTTTTCCATGACTTTTTTAAAAAGGGGGAAATGCGTATCCAGGTGTAAACAACACAGAGCGCTAATCCGGACAGCCCCATAGCAGTTGGCCCCAATTGCAGAGATAAGTTAAAAAACTCACCAAAACCATGGGAGACTTGCCTGGAGTACCAATCGATG
Organism: Deltaproteobacteria bacterium; assembly: GCA_030592345.1. Taxonomy (GTDB): domain Bacteria; phylum Desulfobacterota; class Desulfobacteria; order Desulfobacterales. The sequence goes on along the minus strand of JAUVJO010000082.1, from coordinate 3,624 downwards.
AAAACCCAAGCAGTTGGGGATAGTTCGACAGCCAGACTTAGAACAAAAAATGTGAATAACGTCCATATGATCGATATACGTACGTATTTATGTTCCGTAACCAGTGTTGGAGTTGATAGCATTAGTGCAACTAATGCCAGAACACATGCCTCAGCCAGGATAGGCTTGGTTTGTGGTTGAAGTTGGGAAAAGACAAATAACAAGGAAAATACGAGCAGCGGCCAGAAATATTTTCGGGATAGGGCACTTCTGTCGATTTGGCTCACAGTTATCGTTGCGATCGCCAGAAGACAAAAAAAGACAAGCAGTGAGCTTGCCAAGGGTGACAGCCTGAAAATGGTGCCCGAAGTCAATAATACAGCTAAAGAGCTGAAACCGAATAATAGCGTGCTTGTCACTACACCTCCAGTACGGGCAAAATATCGATATAGGCTTTAAGATAAAGATTTTGCATGCGTTATCGGTCGTCAACGTACGACGAGTACGCCTTCCTCCCCCTAGCCTTCCTAAAATCATTATCTTAAAGCCTATACGTATAAGAAAACCATCGAAAAATTGCAAGTGTTATGGAGAGTCGTGGGGGTTTTTGCTATAGACTTTCACATAATAAATTTCACGGCGTTATCGGTCGTCGGCGTATTACAATATAGCCTCCTCCCTCTGGCCTTGTGAAATTTAATATGTGAAAGTCTATAACCTCTCAAAAAGTCCGGGTAACCGTTCCCAGGTTCAGATTTCCCTGAACCCTGAACCCTGAACCAGTGAACGATTATAAGATTAGAACTTTCTCCCCTTGAAATGGTATGCCATTCTATTGTACAAGCATCCCAAAAAACGTAACCGTTCCCGGGGCTCAGATGAATGGTTGCGGTTGCGCGACTCGTTTCGTCTGTCGTCTGTCGGTTGAGTTGTTTTTGGAGCCGCACAACGCACAACGATAACCGTAACGAGTAGCGCAACCGATAGACGACAGACAACCAAGGGGCTAAGGTCTTAGTCCCAACACATGAACCCTGTGAACGGTTACCAAATAACTGAGATGGGTGATAGAGAATGAAGGTACTCGTTTACGGATCAGGGGGTCGAGACCATTGCCTTGCTGACAAGTACGGTGACAGCCAGCACGTTGACAAGGTCTTTTTTTCGCCGGGAAATCCAGGCGTCCTTCGAACACCAAAGGGCCGTGAGGACAGAAAGCTCATAGATCTCGTACGATTGAGAGACTTTGGCGAGGTGACAGATTTTTGCCTGGTACACGGGGTGGACCTGGTGGACGTGGGATCTGAAAATCCTTTGGGAGACGGCCTTATTGATGCTTTGAACACCAAGGGGATACGAACCGTTGGACCCAGGATGGAATATGTAAAGATTGAGAGCGACCGGGCATTTACCGACGATCTCTTGAGACGAATAGGGGTGCCAAAGCCTCAATATCAGGTTTTTGCCGACCCGGATGGGGCCCAAAAATATGTACGCAACATAGGTTACCAGGTTGTGGTCAAGGCCAATGGCTTGGCTGCCGGAAAGGGTGCCATCGTGTGCGACGATGTCCCTGACGCCTTGGCTGCTATTGACAGGATCATGATCGAAAAGGTCTTCGGTGAATCAGGAGACAGGGTGGTTATTGAAGAAAGGAAATACGGCACGGAAATCTCCTTTTTTGCTTACCTTGACGGCGAACACGTGCTGCCGCTCAAGATGTTCGCCCAGGATTACAAGAGGGCTTTTGACCCGGATGACACGGCACCAATCGAGCAGTTTGGCGGAAATCCCAACACGGGCGGCACAGGGTGTTATTGCCCCCACAAGCTGGTCAGCCCATGGCTGGTCAACAGGATCATAAAGGAAATTGTCAATCCAACCATAAACGAGATCTATAACCACTTGGGATGGCAATACAAAGGGGTTCTTTACTTCGGTTTGAATCTCGATCCCTATAATAACCTTGATGTGTTTGAGATCAACGTGAGGCACGGAGACCCGGAATGGGAGGTCCTGGCGCGGAAATTGAGCACGGATCTCTTTGAAATCGGTATGGCAGTATGGGAAGGTACCCTGGACCAGGTAAAACAGGCATGGAACAACCAGTACTATGTGGACGTCATTGCCATGGAGGGCCGCTCAAAGGCTTCAAGGGGTTGGAACAAGGGATATCCTGGCCGCTACGGTAAAGGCCACCGGATCATCGGCCTGGATGAAATGGAAAGGGGCATTGCCATCTATTTCGCAGGCGTGGACGAGGTTAAGGCAAAAGGCCTTGTCACTTTCGGCGGCAGGGTCCTGCATGTTTTGGCAGGAGACCCTACTCTGGAAGGAGCCAGGGAAAAGGCGTACAGAAATATCAAGAAGCTCGCCTTTGTGGATCACAACAACAACGGCGAGAACTGCTTGAGGTTTCGCCAGACCATAGGACTATAGTATTTTGGATTGCGGATTTTGGAAACGGAATCGATTATGAAGGAAATAGAGGAAAGAAAGAATTCTCCAGTCGTGGGCATTGTCATGGGCAGCGACTCCGACTGGGGCGTCATGCAAGAGGCTGCTTCGGTCCTGAAACAGTTGGGTATCCCCCTTGACGTAACTGTTTCTTCTGCCCACCGCAGCCCGGAAAGGACGGCTGATTATGCCCGATCAGCCCGAACCAGGGGGCTTAAGGTAATCATTGCAGGGGCAGGGGCCGCAGCACACCTGGCTGGGTCTATTGCCGCACTCACCACGCTGCCAGTGATCGGTGTGCCTATTGATTCTTCATCCTTAAAAGGCCTGGATGCGCTGCTTGCTACAGTGCAGATGCCCTCTGGTGTGCCAGTGGCCACCATGGCCATAGGGGCTGCAGGCGCAAAGAATGCCGCTATCCTGGCCGCTCAGATTCTGGCCACTACTGACCCTCAAACAGAAGCCAGACTGGAAAGATTCAAGGAGAAGCTGGCCAGCCAGGTAGCACAAAAAGCCGACACCCTGCGTGAGAAACTGTGAATCGTGGGTCGTAGGTCGTGGGTCGTGAATCGTGGATCGTAGGTCGTGAATCGAATAACGAATTCCGAACAACGAACAACAAATCACGAACAACAAACAACGAAATCCATGAAGGGCTGTGATATCCTTTCCATAGATCCGGAATCCCCTGACCAGGAAATCATTTGCAAAGCTGCCGCTCTGATCAAGAAAGGTGGCCTTGTGGTTTTTCCCACCAGCACATTTTATGGTATTGGGGCACTGGCCTATGACACCGGCGCTGTGGATAGAGTCTTTCGTATTAAGGAACGCGATGCACACAAGCCCCTTCTTGTGCTAATCAATTCATTTGCCGACCTTGTTCCCTTGGTCCGGTCGATTCCAGAGCCCGCAACACGCCTGATCGAGGCATTCTGGCCGGGCGGTGTCACTCTTGTATTTGAGGCAGCAGATACTGTTGCGCCGAATCTCACCGGTTTCACCGGGAGGATCGGGGTGCGCCTTGCCAGCCATCCTGTGGCGTCCGCCCTGGCAAGAGCTGTGGGAGGCCCTATTACAGGGACCAGTGCCAATCCTTCCGGAAAAGGCGGCTGCTCTGAAGTGGCCGAACTGAGCCGTCAGATCAAGGGTCACGTCGACTTGGTCCTGGATGCAGGAAAGCTGGGAGGT